>NZ_JBANAZ010000041.1:0-84025 GCF_059803455.1 Bradyrhizobium sp. UFLA05-108
GTGCCCTTGATGGTGTGGACGAGGCGGAAGATGTTATCCAGGATCTTGGCGTTGTTCGGCTCCTGCTCGAACTTCACCAGCTGATTGTCGACGGTGTCCAGGCTCTCGCTGGTCTCCGTCAAAAACTCCCGCAACAGATCATCCATGAAATACGCCTTACCAACCTTGCCAGGCGGAGGGTGTCGTGGTGACGCCTGATCCGCTTTCTCACAATCGACGCAATGCCCTCCCCTCGATCGTTAGACATCGCATTTCACGGCCGCGTTAATTTCGACCTCCGTGCTAATACGGATATTGAAGACAACTTTGTCGTTTCCGCTGCGCCTCGGCAGCTTTCGACAAAACCGACCGCAGGCGTCGCGGCGACGACGCAAACGGTCGGCGTGCCGCGCAACGCAGAACGCTCCGCAAAAGAAAGCCTCGGCGGTGAAACGCGCTACGCCGGCGCCGCGCGGGTAAAGTCAAATCATCCGCATCCGTCATCGCACGTAGGGCCGGCGATTGCTGCCCCGGCCGCGACGCATGCGATGGGCATTTGAGGTAAACAGACCCTTACCCCATGAACGCATCGGGCGAGGACGCGCTAACCCAATCGCGCGGCCGAGAGAACTCTGCTGGCGCGGCACAGGATCCGATGCGCTCAGCCTCCCGGCTGCAAATCAGCAACCGGAGCGCGCTCTCATTTCCGTCGCAAATGTGGCGAGGTGTCCGCGACGTGTATGTGGACCAATACACAACTTATGTTGTATTATGGACCAGCCGTGCACAGCACCACGACACGCAACGCATGGCATGACGACGAACCGCAGCGCCGGATTGATTTCGCATGATTGCAAGCGGTCGCCCGCCCAATCAATTGCTCAGGACGCTCGATGCGGCGGACTTCGCGCTGCTGGAACCCCATCTCGCAACCGTCGAGCTGGTCAGGGAGATGTCCCTGGGCGTGGACGGAGCTCGGCCAAAGCAGGTCTACTTCCCGCTTCGCGGCGCGGTCTCGACGACGGTCAATCTCGTAGAGGGGCAGACGATCGAGGTGGCGATGCTGGGCCGCGACAGCGTCATCGGCAGCGGTGCGACGCTGGCTGGCTGGACTGCGCTGGCAGACGTCGTCGTGCTGTTTCCCGGCACGGCGGTCAGCCTGGACTGCACCGCATTTCGCGGTATCGCTGACAGAAGCCCGCGGTTCCGTCGCCTGATGGTTCGGCACGAACAGGCGCTGCTGGCGCACGCGCAACAATCGGTGCTCTGCAACACGCTGCATCCGGCCGAAGCGCGCCTCGCGCGCTGGCTGCTGCGTGCCCGCGATCTCTGCGACGGCGCGACCGTTCCAGTGACACAGGAGTTGCTGGCGCAGATGATCGGCGTGCGGCGCAACGCAATCTCGCTGGTGGCGCACTCGTTGCAACGGGCGGGCATCATTCACTACAGCCGCGGCCAGATCGAAATCACGGACTCCCATGCATTGGAGGCAACATGCTGTGCGTGTTACGGCGCGGTGAAGAATATCTATGCGCGGCTGCTGGTATCCGCTCCGTGAGCCAGCAGACTGGTGTCGTGGTGACGCAACTTCATGTGCACGCCGACGTGCACATGAGCTGCCCGCGACCTTGAGGACGCTATATGTCCAATTGCCAACATATCCCGAAAGGCACATGATGCGAGCCACAAAACCCGTGCAAGGGATGGCGAATGCGTGTCAGCGCTTCGCCGCTGGGAAAGACGGGAGGCAGCTATGGAAACGATGGTGCGTCCATCCAATGGTTTCCTGTCTGCTATGTCGGCGGATGATTATGAGTTGATCCGCCCGCACTTGCGCCTCACCGATCTGCCCCACGAGGCCGTACTGGTGGAAGCCGGCCAAACGCTCAAGCGCGCCTATTTCCCGCATCGCGGCGTGATCTCGCTGGTCGTGGAACTCGCCAAGGGCGAGCATGTGCAGGTCGCCATGATCGGCCGCGACAGCCTGCTCGGAAGCTTGTCGGCGATGGGCGATGCGAGTGCGATGAACAGCGCGGTGGTGCTCGTCGGCGGCACCGCCTCGGTGATGGATCTCGACCGGCTGCGGGCGGCGGCCGACCAGAGTTCCTCGTTGCGGACGCTGCTGGCGCGCCACGGGCTTGCGGTCTACGCGCAGGTCCAGCAGACCGCCGGCTGCAATGCCGCCCATCCCGTGGAGTCGCGGCTGTCGCGGTGCCTGTTGCAGATCCACGACCTGTCAGGCGACGTCAGGCTGCTGCTGACCCAGGAAAACCTGGCACAGATGATCGGCGCGCGGCGCAACAGCGTGTCGCTGGTCGCCAACACGCTGCAGCAGGCCAATTTCATCCACTACAGCCGCGGCCACATCCAGATCAACAATCTCGACGGGCTGCGCCAGACCGCGTGCGAATGCTACGCCACGGTGAAGACGCAGTACGACCGGCTGCTTGGGTCGCGATGATCCAAAGGGCTGGCTGCCGCAACCAGGCGTGAAGTTTACACGGCGTAGACATTCAGCGGCTAGAACCGTCGCATGCGCGAAGCTGCCGTCCTGCTGTCTGCCGAATCCTCCCTTGCCGCCGAGCCGGCACGGGATCCCGGTGCATTCGAGGCGCTGGTGCGGGAGATCGGAGAGGACGGGGCCGGCGAGGTCCGCGCCGTGTTCTGGAGCGAGACCGATGCACGGCTAAAGCTGTTCGGCGATCTCACCCTCGCGCAGCAGCGCGCTCGGATCGAGCGCGAAGCCCATTCGCTGAAGAGCGCGGCGCGCACCTTCGGCTATGAGCGGCTCGCGGCGCTCGCCCAGCAGCTCGAACGAGACGCGGCGGCGCTCGACGACGACGCCTACCGCAAGCTGCTGGACGCGATGGCGAAAGCCTACGCCGCAGCGCGCGACGAGGACGTCTGATCCCTCGCGCAAAAATCCCGCCGTACTTCTACGGCTTGGGATTTTCACACATGGCTAATCAACACTTGGCTAATCATAGGTGGCGATAGTCGCGCGAGACCAGGAGGGTTTCCATGTTCACCTATGAAACCGCGGACCAGAAGGAAGTCCGCCGCTTCCGCATCGCTCAGTTCAACGGCCGCATGGCGACGGTGAAATCGGGCGAGGAGACGGTGACCGGCTTCGTGCGTTCCGTGCTGGAACAGGAATCGAGCACCCCGCCGCGCTGGACCATCACGATCATTCCGAGCGCAGCGAAGGACGAGATGAAGCCGCTGCGTCCGAGCTCGCGCCTACGCCCCTTCGCGGACGACTATTACTGAAACCACCCGGCGCCCGGCCCGCCGCAGCTCGTCACAGCCCGCCTCAATCGATCGAATGTAGCAGCGCCGCGCGGACCAGATCCGCGGTGTTGCGCGCCCCGAGCTTGCGCATGGCCTCCGCGCGATGGCTCTCGAAGGTGCGCGGGCTGATCTGCATCCGCAGCGCGCCCTGCTTGTTCGAACAGCCTTCGCTGATCAGCCGCAGCACCTCGCGTTCGCGCCTGGTCAACCGCTTCGAGCCCTGCGGGCCGGAGAGCTCGCTGCCGGCCGCGCGCAGGGCGAGCGCCGTGGGTCCGGCCTTCGCCTCGGCGTCGTCGATCCCTGACACTCCGTTTCGCGGCGCGCCGCCGAGCTGCTTGACCAGCGTGCAGACGCGCTCGGTCTGCGCCAGCGCATTCTCGACCACGCGCTGCAAATAGGCGCGATCGGCGGAGACCGGCGAAAGCTGGTCGCTGTGATGCTTGATCTCGCCCATGTAGAGGAGAAGGGCGGTCAGGGGGCCGTTGAGTTCGCGGGCGATCGCCGTGGCGGTTTCCTCGGAAGCCTTGGCACGGGCGGCGTTCAACTGAGCGAGTTCGAGCTCCTGCGGAGAAGTGCTGCTTTCGTACCAAGCCGACGATCGCGAATCAGCGATCGGATCATTCTGATGCCCCATGCGATTCGTTTAGCGGAACCCGGGGCGAATCGTGGTTAACTTTCTGTTCCGTAAGACTACGGTGATTTTGACGGTTTTGTGCTAGATCTCCGGGCGGTGGCGCAAGTCATGCGTGCCGAGACGCGCAATGGGCCACGCACCGGTTGCAAAACCTGCCTAAATCTCAGCCACCTCATGAAATCCCTTCTTAAGGTCGGAGCGGACGGCGGAAGCCGCGCCGTACGACTTTACCAATTAATTAACAGTGACTTGCTTCTCTGGAGCACAGTTGAGAGCGCGCAAATGCGTCCACGCGACGAACCAGTAACGGTTCCGGAAAAGTTGCGGAAAATTGCGTGCCATGAGCCAGGTCGAACAGCTCTGGGAATTTTTGCAGCGGCTGACACCGCTATCGCGCAGCTGTCTGCTCAGCGAGCTCGAGCGGCTGGAGCTGTGCGGCATCGACATGCCGGGCTCGCCCGACATCCAGGCGAAGCTGCGCGCCGAATTCCGCAAGGACGGATCGACCCAGGCGCGCGCCATCAATCCGTCGCGCCCCTTCTTCGCACCGCTCGAGCTGTTCTTGATGGACGGCGCGCCCGAGCACGCCAATATGGGCCGGATCTCGCGCAACACGCTGACGCCGATCTGGGAGTGGATCTGCCGCGACCTGCTGCCAACCATGGCGCGCGACTACATCAAGGCGATCAACGACCAGGTCGCCGCCAATAAGCCGAAGGACGTGCAGAAGACCGCGACCACGTTCCAGATCAAGGTCGTCAAGGTCCTCGAGAACACGCTCGCCTCGCCCGACGGCACTGAGCTCGCCCGCGCCAAGCTCGGGCAATACACGGCCTCGCGCTTCGCCTTCGACGACGTGACCAAGATGCTGCAGGTGCTGCGCGCGAACGCCGCGCTGGCGAAGTTCAACGAGAAGCTGCCCGAGAAGATCTCGAAATTCGACGACGGCCAGGCGACGCAGATCGCCGCGCGCCTCGACACATTCAGGAAGGCCAATCCGGAGGCGCTGCCCTTTGCGCTGGCGCTGGTGGCGCGCCGGCTGAAGACGCCCTGGCAGCTGATCCGCCTCGCCACCAGGGCCGCGCCGACCAAAACCGCCGCCGATATCGCCGCCACGTCCTATGCCATCACGGTTCCCATGGTGCTCGACCGGCTCGACGACAAGCGCCTCGCGCTCCGGGTCGCGCTCAAGCACAACCGGGTGCTGATCGCACGCGACCTGCTCGCCGAAATCTATGACACCGAATATGCGCTCAAGGTCCGCATCGACGAGATCGAGTCGTCGGAGTGGGGCATCCGCCTCCAGCAATTGATGGACGCGATCGCCGCGCTCGTCGCCGCCGAGGTCAGCCGCTTCCCCGCCAATGTCGGCCACATCCTCGGCTCACGCCGCCTGCGCAACCATGACTCGCTGGCAGGCAAGCTGACCTATCTGGCCTGGAAGGGACGCGATGCCGTGCAGGACGGAGCGGCGGCGTTCCGGAAACTGATCGGGCAGAGCTGAGCTCTGGGGCTAGTTCCGCGGCACGCGCGGCAGGCTCAGGAAACGATCGATAAATCGTCCCGACAGCACGAACCAGAACCACCACGTCATCATACGCCGCATCGTCATTGCTGCGATCCTCACGCAGCCCATCACCACATGACCCCACTCATAGCGCGGGTGCGGCCAGACGCATGTGAGGTACTTCACACTTGGTCCGCCCGGGCGAACCGGGTTCCTCCATAAGTCGAACCCGACGGACGCAATCGTCTTGGAACCGTGACGGCGGCTCGGAAGTTTTTTCGTCAAAACAACCCCATGCACAGTAGGGGCTAGGGGGCGGCCTCCAAGGAAAGGCTCCCGCCATGTCCCTGTCTCATGTCGATCCGATCTCGCTGCCCGACAGCGAGCACCAGCTTCAATTGCGCCGCGCCGTGATCGCCTCCACCATCGGCACCGCCATCGAGTGGTACGATTTCTTCCTCTACTCGACGGTCACCGGCCTCGTTTTCGCAAAACTGTTCTTTCCGCATTCCGATCCGTGGGTTGGCACGCTCGAGGCCTTCGCGATCTATGCCGTCGGCTTCATCGCCCGTCCCATCGGCGCGGCCATCTTCGGACATTATGGCGACCGCATCGGCCGCAAATCGACGCTGATCGCCACGCTGCTCCTGATGGGGCTCGCCACCTTCGCGGTGGCGCTGGTCCCGACCTATGAGAGCATCGGAATCTGGGGCGCGGTCATCCTAACCGTGCTGCGCTTCGTCCAGGGCGTCGGTGTCGGCGGTGAATGGGGCGGCTCGGTGCTGATGTCGATGGAATGGGCACGCAACGATCACTCCCGCGGATTTATCGCCTCCTGGCCGCAATTCGGCGTGCCCTGCGGCCTGTTCCTGGCCAACCTCGCCGTGCTCGCCTTCAGCCAGATGTCCGGCGAGCAGTTCTTGTCATGGGGCTGGCGCGTGCCCTTTGCGCTGAGCCTCATCCTGGTCGGTGTCGGCCTCTACATCCGGCTCGGCATTCTGGAGACGCCGGTGTTTTCCAGGCTGGTCGCGGAGCGCAAGGTCGAGCGCACGCCGATGCTGCAAGTGATCAAGGAGCATCCGAAGGAGATCTTGCTGTCGGCGTTCGCGCGGATGGCCGAGCAGGCGCCGTTCTACATCTTCACCGCCTTCGTCTTCGCCTATGGCGTCAAGACGCTGAACGTGTCCCGCGACTTCCTGCTCACCGCGGTGCTGTGCGCCTCGGTAGTGTCCTTCGTCTCGATCCCGCTGTTCGGCCATCTGTCCGACCGCATCGGCCGCAAGAACATGTACATGATCGGCGCGGCCGTGACCGGCGTGTTCGGCTTCATCTATTTCCGCATGCTCGACACCGGATCGGAGCCGGTCATCTTCCTCGCCATCATCCTGTCACTGATCCCGCATGACATGATGTATGGCCCGCAGGCCGCGCTGATCGCCGAAAGCTTCACCGGGCGCCTGCGCTACAGCGGCGCATCGCTCGGCTATCAGCTCGCCTCCGTCATCGCCGGCGGTCCGGCGCCGCTGATTGCGGCCTGGCTGTTCGGCACCTTCGAGTCGGCAACCGCCATCGCTGCCTATATCGCACTGTGCGCCGTGATCAGCCTGATCGCGACCGCGGCGATGACCGACTACACCGGCAAGAACATCTCGGGAGAATATAGAGCGGGCTACGCTGATGAGGTTGAGGTTGGTTGCGAGCCGCGAACGAAGGTGCGCTCCCTCTTCCGCTTGCGGGGGAGGTGAAGTGAGCCTGCGGCCCGATTGATTCAATCAAAGGCTATCTTGCTCTGGCAGCCGTTTTCGGCAGGCATATGCGTGAAAGGAAGGACCTCGCAAATGAGATCAGTGAGAATGACGTTGACCATGGCCACGTTGCTGGCCGGCGCACTGGCGATCAAGTCCGCGGCCATTGCGCAGACCGCGCCGCCGCCGGGCAATGCCGCGCCGACTGCTGAGGATGCCGTCATGCTCACGGTGTTCTTCAAGCACGATCAGTCGCGCCCGCTGCACGAGCTGAATGCGCAGCTCGAGAGCCAAGGCTACTACAAATCCTTCCCGCCGCCGGGCGTCGAGGTGGTGAGCTGGTACGTCATGATGGGCATCGGCCAGGTGATCACGCTGCGCCTGCCGGCCTCGCGGCTGCGCGAGGTCAACCGCATCATCGAGGACAGCGCGTGGGGACCGTACCGGACCGAGTTCTATCCGACCTATGACTACAAGCCGGTCGGCATGGCCCAGCACGACAAGGCCGCCAGCAAGTAATACCGGCGTTATTCTATGAGGCGACGTCGCGCGCGGTGTCGCCTCATCGCTGGGTCAGGCAAGTTGCCGCTTCGCATGCGCAGCATGCGCGGATATCGCAACGATTGCAGCGCCGCGTGCGCGAGACAAACGAGGGTGTGAAGTCTTCTTCAACGGGATCCATACAATTTTACATATGATGAGGGCTTTAACGTTACCCAAATAATTCAACAATGATGCTGAAGCTCTCCATATTTGGAGCCGCGCTCACCGTTATGAAGTTGTCACGGAACGGGAGTGCTGTGCGATGGACGAGGGGCTGGGCGAGCTCGCCGGACGGAAGACTGTAACCTTTGGACGGCGGAAAGTGACGCCGCGCGCCTGCGTGGCGGACGGCAAGCGGCACCTGCGTGCCTTCATGAGCGAGGTGCTGGAGGATCTCGGCTTCGTCACCAGCGAATGTAGCAATGCCGACGAACTGCGTGGCGTGCTCGCCACGGAGCTCCCCGACCTGATCCTGCTCGGTATTGCCGTCGACGGCATCGAGCCCGGACGATTTCTGGAGATCCTGGTGCGCGAGCAATTCGGCGGCAAGGTCTTGGCCGTCGGCGCGCGCGAGTCGATCATCGTCAAGGCGGTGCAGCAGGTCGGCGAGGAATATGGCCTTGCCATGCTGCCGCCGCTGACAACGCCGTTTGCCGCGGAGACCCTGCGCGACCGCATCGCGATGCTGCTGCCGGACGAGCCCGCGCCGAGCCCCGCCGTGCATGTCGGCGAAGCCTTGCATGCAGGCTGGCTCGAGCTTTGGTACCAACCGAAGATCGACGCGCGCTCCTTGATCCGGTGCGGCGCCGAGGCGCTGGTGCGGATGCGGCATCCGACCTGGGGCGTGGTGCCGCCGGCCTATTTCATTCCGGAGGAGCGCGATCCGCACTTTCGCGAACTGTCCGAGTTCGTGATCGAACGCGCCCTGCAGGACTGGCACTACCTCCTGGAGCGGCAGAGCCCGGTCGATCTCTCGATCAACCTGCCGGCCACTTTCCTGCACGAGCACCAGGCCGTGCGCGATCTTTGCCGGCGCATGCCCGCCCACCCCGCCTTCGGCGGGCTGACGATCGAGATCGAGAGCTCCGAGGTGATCGGGGATCTCGATCTGCTGCTCGACGTCGCCGCCGAGGTGCGCTTTCACAACATAGGGCTCGCCATCGACAATGTCGGCACCAACTGGCCGGAGCTGATGGGGCTCGACCGGTTTCCCTTCGTCAAGCTCAAGGCCGACCGGCATTTCGTCACCGGCAGCAGCTCAGATGCGCTGAAGCGCAACGTGTGCCGTCACATCGTCGAGCTCGCCCAGGATTACGGTGCGCGCAGCGTCGCCGAAGGCATCGAAACCCGCGCCGATCTCGTCGCCGCCAACGAAATCGGCTTCGATCTCGTGCAGGGCTATCTGTTCGGCAAGCCGATGCCGCTGAAGAAATTTGCCAGGAGCGCGCTGACGCGGACGGTGATGGGACAGGGGTGAGGCGGCGGTCTCACCAATCGCCGCGCGAAGGCAGCGCAGACGACGAGCGCGGGCGCTGCGACCACCTCCGAGGCGAAGATCGTATGCCCAAAGCGCGATGGGTTTTGGCTGAATCGATTTGGCACTTGCTTGCTCAACCTCTCCCGCTTGCGGGAGAGGTCGGCGCGAAGCGCCGGGTGAGGGCTCTCTCCACTTGGGGATTATCCGCTGCGGAGACACCCTCTCCCCAGCCCTCCCCCCGCAGGCGGGGGAGGGAGCGCACCTAATCCCATCGCGCTCTAGCGGCAGACCCACGCGCCATTGACCAGCACGCGGGCGCAGGTTGGCGCCGCTACGGCGGCTCCTACGGTTGCTGCGCCCACGGCCGCTCCACCCACTACCGCGCGGCGCGTCGTTCGACGCGCGACGCCGGCGACACTTACTGGCGTCGCCGGCCGGCCGACGCGGGCCTGTGCGCTCTGAATCGAGAACGAAAGACCATCTTCTTCTGACCACTGCACAGAGCTTATCGCTGCGCAGGCGATAACGGCACCGGCCAACCACAATTTAGTTCGGTATTGCATGACAGCCTCCTTTGTTGGGTCGATAGACCTACTTCGCCTCTCGCTTCTTGCTTGCCCGCTTGAGCGGGGCTCCGGACGGCGGATTCGCTGGTTCGCCTTCCTGGATACAGGTGAGGAGATCTACATAGCTTTGACTGTCGGCAATTGAAGTCGCCTCCTTTTCGCAGCGATCACGAACCGGACCGGCACTGGCCGACCAGAGAACGACCAGCTGCTGCTGAGCGTTCGTTTCATCGCTCATGCATTGGTCGAAACTCTGCCCCAAAACGATTCCATTCGTCTTGTCATCGGCCGCTGTGGCCTTGCACAGCGCCTCCACATTCAAATGAGGAACGCGATCGGAAACAGGCGTCACCAATTGGCCTCCGAGGAGTGCCGCCGACAACAGCGCGATCTTCATCCTGACCTCCCTCAGGTCCTGCTAAGCCTTGATCTGCTTCCACCAATGCTCCCGTTTGCTGGTCCTTTGCGATCAGCTACTCGCAACCTTCCTGACAGCCGGCGGAGACCAGGAGCCGTTGATAATCGAAGGCCCCTTCTCGTTCGGCCAATACATCCGCAGCATCAGAATGAACTTGCCGGCGGGCGCAGGCAGCCAATTCGACTCCTTGTCCGATCCAGGCGAGTCCTTCTGGATATAAAGGTCGATCGTTCCGTCCGGATTGGGCTTGAGGTTCTGACGGGCACTGATCGAATATCGGTTGATCGGATTGGCGACGAAGAAGTAGTTTTCGTCGTACATCGTCAGAGACCAGAAGCCGCCGACGGGCGGGAGCTGTCCCTTCGGGAAGCGCATCACATACTTGTTGCTGCCGACGTAGTCCTTGCCATCCGCGTCCTTCTGCGACGTCGGATAGCAGGCATCCTGAATGCGGTTGGCGCCGAGCCCGATGGCTGTGACCAGGGCACGATTGAGATAATCGGTGCCGTAGACGCCCGTCTGCGAGTCAAATCCCCAGCCGTTGGTGTTTCTGATGGCCTTGTTGACCTTGAACTGGATCATGATGCGGTCGAACGCGACTTGCGGGATGCGCTTCGCAAACGCAGCGTCGAGCTTGCCGGCATCAAAATCCTTGCCCGGAACGAGGCCGATCTTCGCGAATTTGGCGACCTCGGCAGCGTCAGCCGCCACCGGCGGATTACGCTTCATGAGTTGTGCCAGAAGGCTGAAATAGGCAGCAGCGTCCATGCGGTTGACCTGATCGCGCACCGCGGTCTTCATGTCGATCGACGGATCGACCTTGCCCGGTGGGGACGTGTAGGGCTTCCCATAAGCGCTCAGGGGAACGAGCTTGAACTCATCCTGAGCGGCGTGCACCGCCGCGTAGTCCTCGGGTGTGCCGGTACAGTAGATGCGACCCAAGATCCATACGATGCTGGTGGGCGACTTGTATTCCTTGACGCCGGCAGGGAGCGTGCCTTTCCAGCCGGGCCCGGTGATCGCATAGGTCTGTGCTTTGGTACCTGTCGTACGTTTGCCGGGGACCTGGAACACGTTTGTCCAGCCATCGAGCATTGGGAACAGGAAATAGCGGTCCTTCATGTCGGGCATACTGAGCACCCACGGCTCGTCTCCCACATCGATAAACGCACTGGTGTAGAGCGTGTCGGCATTCGGAGCCGTCACATCCCGGAAACTTGCATCGGGATACGACCGCAGCTTGATGAGCTGCCCCATGGGCCCGCGCGTGCCCTCGACCGAGGCCGCATTGGTTATGACCCGCCGCGTGATCTCCATTGTCACGAGCGGATAGCCAAAGACATAGGCATCGGTGGCAAGCCAGAAGTCTTCGCCACCCTCGACCGCATTAAGCAGCGGACCGTCGTAGTCCGCTCGGCTTGATGAGAGTGAAAGCGCCGAGAACGCGGTCCCCAGAGTGGCGGACAGCAGATTACGCCGAGTGATGGTCATGACGCTGCTCCTAATGACTCTGGGTCTCGTGAATTCAATTGACTATGGACGCTCCAGCAACGATGGGCGGATTTCTGTCAGTCGCGCGAGAATGCCGATCACTGCTCCACCAGCGAGACGAGAGGGGCGATACTTGCTATGCGGATGCTGTTACCGTCATTGCGAAAATGGGGCATGCGATGCATCAAGGGAGATAACTCTCCCCATGCAATGAGCCTCGGAGTGCCAGAACAGGCGTTGATCCAGATCAACGTCGATGATCGCATCGCGATGGCTTCAGATCGCGGTGGTCCGAATGAAGGCGCTGACGCCTACGGTGACGGGACAGCGCCGAGATCGGCCTCATGCAAATCTTCGGGCAAAGGCGACGCAGACAATCACGAGCAGGGTGGCTACGATCATGCTCCACGCCACCGGCTCGTGCAGGACCAGGCCGGCCAGAGCGAGCCCGAAGAACGGCTGAAGCTGTTGCAGTTGGCTGATGCTGGCGGTGCCGCCGAGGGCGAGGCCGCGATACCAGAACACGAAGCCGACGAACATGCTGAAGACGGAGACGTAGGCAAGGCCGATCCAGGCCGGCGCGCCGATGCCGTCCCATGTTGGCGGCAACGATAGGATCGCGACCGGCAGCATCAGCGGCAGTGCGAGAATGAGCGCCCATGAGATGACCTGCCAGCCGCCGAGCCGGCGCGACAAAGTCGCGCCTTCGGCGTAGCCGAGGCCGCAGAGCAGGATCGCGGCGACCATCAGGAGATCGCCGCGGAGCGAGCCCGCGCCGCTACCCGACAGCGCAAAACCCGCGACCGTCGCGCTGCCGAGGATCGAGAACAGCCAGAACGGCAATCGCGGCCGCTCGCCGCCGCGCAGCACGGCGAAGATTGCGGTCGCAAGCGGCAACAGGCCGATGAAGACGATCGAATGCGCCGAGGTGATGTGCAAAAGCGCCAGCGCGGTCAGCAGCGGGAAGCCGACCACGACGCCCAGCGAGACGATGGCGAGCGAGGCAAGGTCTTTTCGCGCGGGTCTTTGCTGACGAAGCAGGGCAAGCAGCGCCGCTCCCAACAGCGCGGCGACCACCGCGCGCGCCGAGGTCAGGAAGGTTGCGGAAAAGCCGCCGACCGCGACGCGCGTCGCCGGCAGCGAGCCACTGAAAATGACGACGCCCAGAAGTCCGTTGCCCCATCCGTTGCCGGCCGATTGCATGTCGCCTCGCTTTCGCGCGGTCGACCTTGGCCTTTTGAGGGTGGCGAGACCAGCGACAATCCCATACAATCTGGCCAAACTGTATCAGTATGGAAGCCCATACACTTGGACGAGCTGACGCAAAGCAGAGGCCGCGGGGCACGCACTACCGACGTGATGCGCGCCATCCGCGCCAAGGTCGCGGGCCGCGCCCTTGCCCCCGGCGACCGCCTGCCTTCGATCCGCAAGCTGGCCGCGAGCATGGGCGTGTCGCCCTCCACCGTGGTGGAAGCCTATGATCGCCTGGCAGCCGAGGGATTGATCCGGGCGCGTCGCGGCTCCGGCTTCTACGTCTCCGCGACAACAATGCCACCGCTCGCGCTCGCCGATGTCGAGCCGCGCCGCGACCGCGCCGTCGATCCGTTCTGGGTCTCGCGGCAATCGCTCGATGCCGATTCAGCCATGCTCAAGCCCGGCTGCGGCTGGCTGCCGGCGGACTGGATGCCGGAGGCGGCCTTGCGCCGCGCTTTTCGCGCGATCGCCCGTAGCGATGACAGCGTGCTCTCGGACTACGGCTCTACGCGCGGCTCGCTCGCGGTGCGCCGCTATCTGCTGGCGCGCTTTGCCGAGGACGGCATCGAGGCCTCGATCGACCAGCTCGTGCTCACGGGCTCGGGCACGCAAGCAACCGACCTCGTCTGCCGCTTCCTGCTGCGGCCCGGCGACACCGTGCTGGTCGACGACCCCTGCTACTTCAATTTTCGCGCGCTGCTGCGCGCGCATCAGGTGAAGATCCTTGGCGTACCCTATACGGCGTCGGGTCCGGACGTCGCGCGCTTCGAGGCGATCCTCGCCGCGGAGCGGCCGCGCCTCTACATCACCAATTCCGCGCTCCACAACCCGACCGGCGCGACGCTGTCGCTGCAAACCGCGCATCGCGTCTTGAGCGCCGCCGCGGCCCATGACCTGGCAATCATCGAGGACGATATCTTTGCCGATTTCGAAACGGAGCGGTCGCCGCGCCTTGCCGCCCTCGACGGCCTCGCCAACGTCATCCGCATCGGCAGCTTTTCCAAGACGCTCTCCGCCTCGGTACGCTGCGGTTATATCGCAGCAAGGCCCGACTGGATCGAGCATCTCGTCGACCTCCAGGTCGCAACCAGCTTTGGCGGCCCGAGCCCGGTTGCGACCGAAGTGATCGCGAAGGTGCTCGCGGGCGGCAGCTACCGCAAGCACATGGAGGAGCTCCGGCAAAAGCTCGGGCGCACGCGGCGCGAGGCGGCGCGCAAGCTCGGCGCGCTCGGCCTCGAGCCGTGGCTGATGCCGCGCGGCGGATTTTTTCTGTGGTGCCGCCTGCCCGACGGGCTGGATTCGACGCAAGTCGCGCGCGCCGCGCTCGCCGAAGACGTGGTGCTGGCGCCGGGAAACGTGTTCAGCGTGTCGCAGTCGGCCTCAAATTTCCTGCGATTCAACGTGGCGCAATCGACGGAGTCCCGCATGTGGGACGTCATGCGGCGAGCGTTGGACGTGCAAGCACGTCAATAGAGCTCGCCGATAGGTCCGGCACGCCAAAGATACAGGTTGCTCGGAAATAGCTTCGCAACCTATGCTGCGCTCCGCGTCAGATCCTGAATATGTCGCCTCCCGCGCGTCGGCGATCATGCAGCGTTGCAAGAGAGCGATGCCGATGCCCGCAATCGCATGGATTTCCGACAATGACCGATGGAGTCATTGGTGTATTGGTCACAGTCTTGTCGACGGGCGCGCTGGTCGCGCTCGTCAATCAACTGTTTCTCCTGCCAAAGACGCGAGCGGAAGCGCGAAAACTCGATGCGGAAGCGCGTCAAATCCTGAAAGCATCCGATCTCGATGAAGCGGTGAAAGCGCGCGATCCGCGATTGCCCACCGGCTGGTTCGCCTTCGGCGATTCGTTCGTCGATTATGAAATGGGCGTCGATGACCAAGCGCAATATCATGGCAAGGCCAGCGGTTACATCAAATCGCGAAGACCGCCGCGAGGGTTTGGCAGCCTCTCGCAAGCTTTCAAGTCGGACAGGTATCGCGGCGTTCGCCTCCAGATGACGGCGTATGTCAGAACCGCAAATGTCGATGGGTGGGCCGGCCTCTGGATGCGCGTCGATGGCTCCGACGGAACGATTACGATCGACAATATGCAGGACAGGCCGATCCGCGCGACCACCGGCTGGACGAAATACGCCGTCGTTCTGGACATTGCCAAAAACAGCAGGAACATCGCATTCGGTGTCCTCCTGTGTGGGACGGGGCAGGTCTGGATCGCTGACGTCGAGTTCAAGGTCGTGGGCAAGGAGGTCCCGGTCACGGACGCTTCGCCCAGCTATTCGGATGAGCCGATCAACCTGGACTTCAGGATGTGACGGTCCGGATCCTGTCGCGCTCGTGAATATCCGTGCATTGACGATCGCAAACCAATCCGGCCATAGACTGCCCTCATGAAAAAGATCGGCTTTCTCTCGTTCGGGCACTGGACGCCCTCGCCGCAATCGCAGACCCGCTCGGCTGGGGATACGTTGTTGCAATCCATCGAGCTTGCCGTCGCGGCGGAAGAGCTCGGCGCGGACGGCGCCTATTTTCGCGTCCATCATTTCGCGCGCCAGCTCGCTTCGCCCTTTCCGCTGCTGGCGGCGGTCGGTGCGAAAACCAGCCGCATCGAGATCGGCACGGCAGTGATCGACATGCGCTACGAGAATCCGCTCTACATGGTGGAGGATGCAGGTAGTGCCGATCTGATCGCCGGCGGACGGCTGCAGCTCGGCATCAGCCGCGGCTCGCCGGAGCAGGTGATCGATGGCTGGCGCTATTTCGGTTATCAGCCGGCCGAGGGCGCTGATGACGCCGACATGGGCCGGCGCCATGCCGAGGTCTTCCTCGATCTCCTGCGCGGCGAGGGTTTTGCAAAGCCCAATCCGCAGCCGATGTTTCCAAACCCGCCTGGTTTGCTGCGCCTCGAACCCCATTCGGACGGCCTGCGCGAGCGCATCTGGTGGGGTGCCGGCTCGAACGCCACCGCCGTCTGGGCGGCCAAGCTCGGGATGAACCTGCAAAGCTCGACGCTGAAGAACGACGAGACCGGCGAGGCCTTTCACGTTCAGCAGGCGGCGCAAATTCGTGCCTACCGCGCCGCCTGGAAGGAGGCCGGCCACGTCAGAGTGCCCCGCGTCTCGGTCAGCCGCAGCATCTTCGCGCTGATGGATGATCGCGACCGCACCTATTTCGGGCGTGGCGGCGAATCCGAGGACCAGATCGGCTTCATCGACCCGCAGACGCGCGCAATCTTCGGCCGCAGCTATGCCGCCGAGCCGGACGTCCTGATCGAGCAGCTCCGCAAGGATGAGGCCATTGCCGAGGCCGACACGTTGCTGTTGACCATCCCCAACCAGCTGGGCGTCGCCTACTGCGCCCATGCGATCGAAGCGATTCTCAAGCACGTCGCCCCGGCGCTTGGGTGGCGGTGACGCCGCGCGTTCAAAGACCTATAGGCGGACGGCTTACCGGAATCTCGTGCGGCTGGCGGAGAGGGAGGGATTCGAACCCCCGATAGGCTTGCACCTATGCCGCATTTCGAGTGCGGTGCATTCAACCACTCTGCCACCTCTCCTGAAGGCGCCAAATCGGGGTAGCCCCGTGCGGTCGGGGCGTGTTCTAGGCGAGGATGGCCGGCCAGACAAGGCGGGCGGGACGAAAATCCCTGGCCTCGTGGTTGGTGCGCGCAGGAAAGACGCGGCTGAAACCGGTCCGAGAGCCGGTTTCGCGCCGATTTGCGTGGTCCTGTGCCGGCGCCGGGTTTGGGCGCTCAGTCTGCGAACGGGGCGCCGAGCACGGCGAAAGCCGTCAGCAATACCGGCAGCGTTCCCAGGACGATAACAGTGATTCGAAACACCAGATCATTCCCCATGCGGTAATACTAGACCGGAGAAAACGGGTGCAAAGTGCAGATTGTGCCAAAACTTCCCGAACCCGACAGAGGGCGCAGTCGAGCTACACGAACGCGAATCAAATTGGCCGAGATAGAGCGCGCCGGCGCAGCGGCGGCCCGACGGGTGGGACCGCCAGACGCGGTAAACACTGGCGGTCCCGTTGCCGCTCATTGAAATTGCAGGCCGAGAAGGGCGGCTTCGCCGGCCCGCGTGAGGCGACGGATGGACCGTAACGACCGCGCGGCGTGCCGCAACGCAATCCGTGCCTTAACCTAACCGGTCAAGGTTACTCCCTGTCGTTGTGCCTGCTTTCCTTGTTGTTTTCCTTTTTCTTCTTCCCGTTATCCGGCGAGTCACGGTCCTTGACGCTGCCAGCCTCCCTGCGGCGGTTGGTGAAGCGCGCATTGCCGAGTCCGGTGCCGATGGTGAGCACGCCCCAGCGCTCGACATCCTGCATGAAAGGCACCTCGGAGAGCCCCTGCACCACGCCGTCATTGTGCATCAGGATCGCGGTGTCGTGCTCGCCGATGACGGGGATGCCTTCGACGAGGCTCGCTGGCAGGTTGAACTTGCTGCTCTCCCAATTGCCGGGAAGATTTTGCGCACCTTTCTCGATCGAGCCATCCTCATTGATCACGCCGGGACAGGCGATGCCGATGAACGGCGCGAGCTTCAGGCCCTCGGTGTCGGCCTCCGCGATCAGCTCCTTCAGCATCTTGGTGAGCCGCTTCACCGCGCCTTCCCGGGTCGGCTCGTCGTCGGCGTGACGCCACAGATCGGACTTCCAGACGCACGCCTTGGAGAGGTCCTTCGCCTTCTTCCAGCGGTTCTCGACCACGCCGCAGCGGATATTGGTGCCGCCGATATCGACCGCGAGGATGCTGTCATGGGCCTCGAAAATCCAGGACGGCGCCAGATGCAGCGCGCCGATCAGGGCCGCCTCGTCCGGGTGGAAGCGGATCGGCAGCATGTCGCCCTTGAAACCCTCGGCCTTCAGGATGATGTCGGCGCGGGCGATCGCGAGTTCGCCCAGGCGGCTGTCGCGAAAACCGCCGCCGACCACGATGCGCTCGGTCTTCGCCCAGGCTTTCGTCTTCAGGAAACGACGGGTGACGTAGGCGAGCTCCTGGGCAAAATCCTCGATCGCGCTGTGCACCACGGCGGAGGCCTCGGTGTCGTCGCCGACCAGCATGTCATCCAGCGTCTTCTTGCTGATCCGGTCCGACGGCTCGTCGCCAAAGGGGTCCTCGCCGGTCTTGCGCAGCGGCTTGCGCCAGTGGTCCAGGATGGCCCGGAACGCGCTTTTGCTGGCGCGGTCGCCGAGAAAGCCGTCCTCGTCCTTCAGCTCGACGTTGAAACTGTCGACGTCCACCGACGGCAGCCGGGCAGCGCCGTGCTGCGCGATTCCCGTCGTCAAGACCAACTCGTCTGCCATGGAGCCCTTGCCCGCTTTGAAATTCGGGATGACAACGGCGGCGGAACCCGTTGGTTGCAGGTTCGGCCAATTATCGGATGCCGGCCGGGCCTGACGGCAAAAGCCGCCCAAATGCTTCAAATTCGGGGCCTTTTTGACCTGGTTTTCCTTGACTCCGAGCGTTCGGCCGCTATAAGTCCCCCAGCCGGCGCGGGGCGTTTCTCGCGCCGCTTGTTTTTGCGTGGATTTTGAGGGTCATACCCCACCCGCGCAGAATGCTGAAAACCCATAGCGACTGACAAAAAGCCGGCCGGGACGAAAGTCCGAAAGGCCGGGATTGAACACGAAGGAAGAGAACGATGTTCGCAGTCATCAAAACCGGCGGCCGGCAGTACCGCGTCGTTCCGGATGATGTCCTGGAAATTGGCAAGATCGCCGGCGAAGTCGGCACGATCGTGCAGCTGAGTGAAGTTTTGCTGGTCGGCGGTGACGCGCCGGTCCTGGGTGCCCCGACGGTTGCGGGCGCCTCCGTGGCAGCCGAGGTGCTCCAGCACAAGCGCGGGCCGAAGGTCATCGCGTTCAAGAAGCGCCGCCGCAAGAACTCGCGCCGCAAGCGCGGCTATCGCGACGAGATCACAGTGCTCCGCGTCACCGAGATCCTGACCGGCAACGCCAAGCCCACCAAGGGGCCGCGTCCGAAGAAGGAGAAGGTGGCCAAGGAGTCGGCAAAGGAAGCCGCTGAATAGCGAAACTTTGATCACGCCAATTCACGAATTGATGCGTGAGAAAAAGTGAAATGATTCCGTCAAGGAATTGATCTAGAGATACGCAGGATTTCGGAGACGAGCCATGGCTCACAAAAAAGCAGGCGGTTCATCGCGCAACGGACGCGATTCGAAGGGCAAGCGCCTCGGCATCAAGGTGTTCGGCGGGGAGCATGTGATTCCCGGCAACATCATTGCGCGCCAGCGCGGCACCACCTGGCATCCCGGCCTTAATGTCGGCATGGGCACTGACCACACTCTGTTCGCCAAGGTTGAAGGCCGCGTTGCGTTCCAGGCTAAAGCCAACGGCCGCACATTCGTATCGGTGCTTCCGATCGCAGAGGCGGCTGAATAATACGGTGGATCAAATTGGAGTCCGCCGGGTCCTGACCAAACCGGCGGAGTCCTTGAGATCAAGAGATCGAAGGCTCCAGGGGAGGCGGGAAACCGGCCTCCCCTTTTCGTTTCGACTTAAAGTCTTTGACGGAGCCGGACATGTTGCAGGACTTTTCGAGCACGACCTTGCGCGAAGCGAGGCCCGATGTCGTCGCCACCGAGCGGCTGACCTTGCGCAAGCCGACGCTCGCCGACGTCAAGGCGATCGCGCGCCTCGCCAACGACCGCCGCATCGCCGAGAACACGCGCCGCCTGCCGCACCCCTATTCGCACGACGACGCCGTGGAATTCATCCGCGCCACCGCAGAGCTCGGCAGCGAGACCGTGTTCCTGATCGAGCATGACAATGCGCCCGTCGGCATGATCGGGATCGACTGCTCGATGCCTGACAATGCCGAACTCGGCTACTGGCTCGGCGTCGAGCATTGGGGAAAGGGCTTTGCCACCGAGGCTGCGCGCGGGGCAATCGACTTCTTCTTCGAGGAGTTCGGGGAAGGCCATCTCTACGCCGGCGCGCGCGTCACCAATCCGGCCTCACGCAACGTGCTGGAAAAGTGCGGCTTCCAGTGGAGCGGCGTCCAGTTGCATCGCTTCTACGCGCTGGGATCCTCGACGCCCGTCGACTGCTTCCGCCTGTCGCGCGGCGTGTGGTCCTCGCTGAAGAGCTGGAGCAGTGCGCGAAGGGTGAGGTAAGGCGCGAGCGGCATCAAATCCTCCGCCGTCGTCCCGGATCTGCGCTCGCTTGTCCGGGACGACGATTTTTCTTTGCGTCTCCATCTCACACCGGTGGATTGACCTGGTCGTCCTGCCTCCCGAGATCCCGTTCGCGCACGTATATGTAGAAGCCGGCGCCGATGATGATGGCGGCGCCGATGATGGTGGCGATCGAGGGGACGTCGCCGAACACGACGAAGCCGAAGATCACGGCCCAGACGATCATCGAATATTGATAGGGCACCACCACGCTCGCGGGCGCGAGCTTGAGAGAGCGGTTGACGCACAGAAGCGCGGCGACCGAAGTGCAGCCGGCCAGCACAAACACCACGAGGCTGCCCGCGCTCGGCGGCACCCAGTGAAACAGGGACAGGGCGAGTCCGAGCAGAAACGTGCCGCCGAACTGCGAGGAGGCCATCACGATGTCGGGCGTCGCGCGCAAGGACCGCGTGACCAGCATCAGCGTCGCAAACGACAGGCTGCCGCCGAGCGCAATCAGCGCCGGCAGGCTCACCGTCTGCGCTGACGGGCGGAGCGCGATCAGGACGCCGCAGAAGCCGATCAGGATCGCGGTCCAGCGCCGCCAGCCGACCTGCTCCCCCAGGCAGATCGCCGACAGCGCGGTGACGAAGATGGGGCCTGCCAGATAATAAGTGATGACGTCGGCGAGCGGCAGATAGACGGTCGCGAGGAAAAAGGCCGCCACCTCCAGCGTCGAGAGCACCACGCGAAAGAGCTGCAGCCACGGCCGCTCCAGATGCGTGAATTCGTGGCGCTGCCGCCAGATCGACGGTGCCAGCACGAGCAAAGCCGCGCAGGCGCGCAGAAACAAGAGCTGCCCGACCGAATAGGTCGCGACGATGAACTTGCCCATGGCGTCGCCGAACGAGAACAGGAAGATCGACAGCACCATCAGCGCGATGCCGGCCAGCCGCGCCGAGCGCTCGTCATAGGCGGAGAGTTTCTTGAACAGAGGCATTGCTGTCGTTCGTAGAGGCCCAGTCATTGCGAGGAACGAAGCGACGAAGCAATCCAGACTGCTTCCGCGGAGACAGATTGGATTGTTTCGCTTCGCTCGCAATGACGGGCGGAGGGGAGCGTCAGGAACCGGCGAATGGACTCGCTGGCGGTTGTTTTAATGACGTGGCCGCCCGGGACAAGCCCGGTCATGACGAATTGAGCGTATTGTCGCACTCTTCGCATCGCGGTAGCGATTGGTGTCTCCGGCAAAAGAGCAGCAGATATGACGGCCTTCGATCCGACCCAGCATCGCATGATCCCTACGCAACGCTGGTTTGAGGATTTCGTCCTCGGCGAACGCTTCGTGCTGCCGAGCCGCACGCAGACCTCGGCCGTGTTCGCCGCGTTCCAGACCGCGAGCGGCGACACCCACCCGGTGCACTACGATGTCGAATATTGCCGTGCCCGCGGCATGCCCGACCTGCTCGCCCACGGCTTCCAGACGCTGATCCACACCGCGCCCGGCGCAGGCCTGTTTCCTTTCATGGTCGAGGAGTCGCTGGTCGGCTTCCTCGAACAGTCAAGCCGTTTTCTCAAGCCGGTGTTCGCCGACGACACGATCTACCCCGCGCTCGAGGTGACCAAGCTCGTGCCGGGACGCTCGACCGGCGTGGTCGCGCTCGCGAGCACCGTCTACAACCAGCGCAAGGAGCTGGTGCTCGAGGGGACCCAGAAATTTTTGATCCGACGGCGGTCGACCTGACTGCTATTCGATCACGCGATCGGCGCTCGCGAGCAGCGTCGCGGGCACATCCAGCGACAGCGCCTTCGCCGTCCTCAGATTCAACGCCAGCTCGAATTTGGACGCCTGATAGAACGGGATCTCGCCGGGATAGGCGCCGCGCAAAATGGCATCGATGTTGTTGGCGGCACGCTTGTTCAGTTCGACGAGGTCGAAGGAATAGGTCATGAGACCGCCGACATCGACGAATTCCGACAGCGGGTAGATGGCAGGAAGTGCTGCGGCCGCGACCTGTGCCGTGATCACGGTCCGCTTCGCCATCACGTCAGGACTGTCACCGATCATGACCGCGTCGACACCGCTGGGACGAATTCCGGCGATCAGGTCCTGGTAGCTCGCCTCGGTTGTCGGAAATTCGACCAGATATGGAATGACCTCGGTTCCCGTTGCGGTCGCAGCCGCGCGGACGCTCGGTCCCTGCACACCTTCCCACGCACCGCGCAGCGTGACGTAGGCGAGCCTGGAGAGTCTTGGATAGATCTCACGGAGCAGCGCGATGCGCTTGCCGTGGATCGACGGGCCGGTATCGACGCTGACGCCGGTGAAATTCCCGCCTGGGCGGGCGATGTTCGCGGCGATCCCCTGCGCCACCGGATCGGCGGTCAGGGCCACGATCGGAATTTTGTCCGTGGCGCGCTTGAACAGGAGCGCGCCCGGCCCGACGATGTAGATCACGTCGGGATTGCTGCGGACGACCTCCTCGACCAGCGCAGGCGCACCGATGCCCGCCTTCTCTGCGCCCCAACGCTCGACGTTGAGTGTCTCGCCGCTGACCTGGCCAAGCCGGCGCAGCTCGGCGAACAGGGCGCGGTAGTACCGATTGGTGCTCTCCTCCTGCATCAGGGATGACGGCTCCGACGGGCTGTAGATCGCAAGCCGCTTGCCGCCGGGTGCCGTCTGTGCGCCGGCCCGCGACAGCATGGCGACCGACACGGCGCCTGCAATGAACTCCCGCCGCCTCATTCCTGCTCCCTGCACCCTCCCGCATCTCCTCCCGGCTATATCACGTCGGCCGCCGGACGCCCCAACGGGTTAAGCAAGGACCGAAAATCGCTTAAATTTAGGCCTCTTCCCGGACAAGTTCGGGTTGCCGCGCCTGCTCCCCTGCCCTACCTATGGCCCATGAAATTCCTCGACGAAGCAAAGGTCTATATCCGCTCCGGTGACGGCGGGAACGGCTGCGTGGCGTTCCGCCGCGAGAAGTTCATCGAATTCGGCGGGCCCTCCGGCGGCAATGGTGGCCGTGGCGGTAATGTCGTCATCGAGGTCGCCGACGGCCTCAACACGCTGATCGACTACCGCTACCAGCAGCATTTCAAGGCCCAGAAGGGCGAGAACGGCATGGGCTCGGACCGCCACGGCGCCAATGGCAAGGCGATCGTGCTGAAGGTGCCGATGGGCACGCAGATCTTCGACGAAGACCGCGAGACGCTCATCCACGACTTCACGAAGGTCGGCGAAAAGTTCGTCCTCGCCGAAGGCGGCAATGGCGGTTTCGGCAACGCGCATTTCAAGTCGTCGACCAACCGCGCGCCGCGCAACGCCAATCCCGGCCAGCCCGGCGAGGAGCGCTGGATCTGGCTGCGGCTCAAGCTGATCGCGGATGCTGGCCTCGTTGGGCTGCCCAATGCCGGCAAGTCGACCTTTCTCTCCAAGGTCAGCGCGGCAAAGCCAAAGATCGCCGACTATCCTTTCACCACGCTGCATCCGCAGCTCGGCGTCGTGAATGCCGACGGCCGCGAATTCGTGCTGGCGGATATTCCGGGTCTGATCGAGGGCGCGCACGAAGGCGCTGGCCTCGGCGACCGCTTCCTCGGCCATGTCGAGCGCTGCCGCGTGCTGCTGCATCTCGTCGACGCGACCTGCGAGCATGCCGGCAAGGCGTACAAGACGGTGCGCAAGGAGCTCGACGCCTATGGCGGGCTGCTGACCGACAAGATCGAGATCGTCGCGCTGAACAAGATCGACGCGGTCGAGCCGGATGAGCTGAAGAAGCAAAAGGATCGCTTGAAGCGCGCTGCCAAGAAGACACCGCTGCTGCTCTCCGGCGTCACCGGTCAGGGCGTCAGGGAAGCATTGCGCGCGCTTGCGGACGTGATCGGCGAAAGCCCGGTCTCCAGCAAGGCCAAGAGCGCCGCCGAAGCGGAGCCCTGGTCGGCTTGATCTGGTCGGCCTGAACTCTCTCCAATGTCGTCCCCGCGAACGCGGGGACCCATACCGCGTGATTTATCGGTTACGTACAGTCGTAGCACCGAACTACGAGTCTTCACCAAACCACTCCCTGTGGTTATGGGTCCCCGCGGTCGCGGGGACGACGGCGGGATGTACGGCCGCAGGTACGCACATCGTTGGCTGGTTGCCATCTCGCCTTCGATAGCGCAGCATCAAGCAATCAAGAATAAACAGGGGCGATGAATGTCGCGCGCGAAAAACGTTCTCTGGATCATGTGCGACCAGCTTCGCTACGATTATCTCGGCTGCACCGGACATCCGACGCTGAAGACGCCGAACATCGACGCCATGGCCAGGCGTGGTGTGCTCTTCACCAAGGCCTATGTGCAATCGCCGATCTGCGGTCCATCGCGGATGTCGTTCTACACCGGGCGCTACATGCGCTCGCACGGCTCGCACTGGAACGGCTGGCCCTTACGCGTCGGTGAACCGACGCTCGGCGATCACCTGAACAAGATCGGGGTGCGCAACGTGCTGGTCGGCAAGACTCACATGGCGCCCGACCTCGAAGGCATGAAAGCGCTCGGCATCCCCTTGGAATCGATCATTGGCGTGCACGTCGCCGAATGCGGCTTCGAGCCCTATGAGCGCGACGACGGCTTGCATCCGACGGGCCGGCCGCGTCCGAAATACGACGCGTATCTGCGCAGCCAAGGATACGAGGCGACCAATCCCTGGGAGCATTGGGCGAATTCAGGCGCGGCCGACGACGGGTCTTTGCAGAACGGCTGGCTGCTGGTGCACGCCGACAAGGCCGCGCGCGTGCCGGACGAGCATTCCGAGACGCCCTACATGACGCGCCGCGCGATGGACTTCATCACCGAGGCCGAGACGGATGGCCGTCCGTGGTGCCTGCATCTGTCCTACATCAAGCCGCACTGGCCTTATATCGCGCCGGAACCCTACGCCAGCATGTACAAGACCGCGGACATGCTGCCGGCGATCCGCTCCGAACGCGAGCGGCAAAACCCGCATCCCGTGTTCGGCGCCTACATGGACATGCGCTATTCCAGGAACATGGCGCGCGACGATGCCCGCGAGAAGGTGATCCCGACCTATATGGGCCTGATCGCGCAGATCGACGACCAGATGGGCGTGCTGATGAAGTTTTTGGAAGCGCGCGGCCTCCTGGAGACCACCATGATCGTGTTCACGTCCGATCATGGCGATTATCTCGGCGATCACTGGATGGGCGAGAAGGACCTGTTCCACGAGCAGTCGGCGAAGATCCCGCTTGTTATCATCGATCCCTCGAAGGAGGCCGACGCCACGCGTGGCACGACATGCGATGCGCTCGTCGAGGGCATCGATCTCGCGCCGACCTTCGTCGACTACTTTGGCGGCAAGGTGCCGGCGCATATCCTCGAGGGCCGTTCGCTATTGCCGCTGCTGCGCGGCGAGAAGCCGCAATGGCGCAAGGTCGCGTTCTCCGAATACGACTACGCCATGCAGGACGTGCGGCTGAAGCTGAGCCAGCCGATCGAACGCTGCCGCCTTTTCATGGTGTTCGACGGTCGCTGGAAATATATTCACGCCACCGGCTTCCGCCCGATGCTGTACGACCTCGAAACCGACCCCGACGAATTTGTCGATCGCGGCGACGATCCCGAATGTGCCGACATCATTGCACGGCTTCAGGCCGAGCTGTTCGACTGGGCGCTGCATCCAAGCGGTCACATCACTACGCCTCGCGAGAAGATCGCGGCCTATGCCGACAACCAGCTTCAGGTGAAGGGTGGGTTCCTGATCGGCATCTGGGATGAAGCCGAGCTCGCGGCCATCCGCGACGGCATCGCGCAGCGCGCGAAGCTGTAGAACCTCCTGGTGAGGAGGCGCGAAGCGCCGTCTCGAACCATGGAGGCCTCGCTGCATCAGCTCGGCCTTTCATCCTTCGAGACGCCGCTCCGCGGCTCCTCAGGATGAGGTGATGGAGGGGAATGCGCGGCTACCTCATCTCGTCATGCCCGGGCTTGACCCGGGTATCCACGTCTTGCCTCAACAGCGGATGCGCGTGGATGGCCGGGACAAGCCCGGCCATGACGACGGAGTGCTGGCGCGCTCTTCGCGCCTCTTAATTTTCGATCTTATACCCCGTCGCCTTCACGATCGGCTGCCAGAACGCTGTATTCGCGGCAAGCTCCTGAGTGAGCCCGTCCGCCGTGCTGCCGACCGGAATGAGCCCGATCGCGGTGAGCTTCTCCTTCACCTCTGGCTTGGCGAGCGCGGCGGCCGCCGCCAGGCTGAGCTTGCTCGCAAACTCCGGCGGGCTGCCCGCGGGAAGCCACATGCCGTACCAGGCGTCCGCGACGAGATCGATGCCGCTCTCCTTCAGCGTGGGAACATCCGGCGCGAACGGCGAACGCTGCGCGCTCGAGACACCGATGATCGTCACGCCCTTGGCGCGATGCTGCGGAAGCGCGTCGGCCAGCGTCGTGATGCCGAACGGCACATGGCCGCCGACGAGGTCGTTGAGGATCGGCGCGCTGCCGCGATAGGGCACACGGCTCAAGGGAATGCCGAGGTCCTTCTCCAGCTTGGAGCCCATGAAGTGCGGGATGGTGCCATTGCTGGGCACGCCGAACGTGGCCTTGTCCGGGTTCGCCTTCAGCCAGGCGACGAACTCGCCGAAATTCCTGGCTGCGATCGCAGGTCCAATCACGACGGCGAACTCGAAACGCGCCAACAGTGACACCGGCATGAAGTCCTTCGCCGCATCGAAGGTCGGCATCGTCTCCACCATCGGCAGCAGATACATGGTGGGACCCGTCGTCACCAGCACCATGCTGCCGTCGGGGTTGGCGCCCTTCACCGCCTTGATGCCGATCAGGCCGTCACCGCCGGTGCGGTTCTCGACGACGATGGTCTTCTGCAACACCGGCGCCATCTCCTGTGCGATCAGTCGGCACAGCGTGTCGCCGCCGGCGCCCGCCGCGAACGGGAAGATGATCTTGGTCAGCCCGGCCTGAGCTTCCGCTCTGCCCGTCTGCGCCAGCAAAGGCAGCCCGAGACACCCGGCAATGAAGTCGCGGCGATGCATGCATTTCCCCTTCAGGTCCGACATGGCTGAAGGGCAATAGCGCCGAGCGGGCGCCCCAGACAAGACCGTTAACGCCGTTTACCCCCGTCCCCGCCTTGCGCCGGCCATCGTCCTGCTGCAAAAGCAGGCCTCAACGGCGCCGCCTCTTCGCTCCGCCGCTTCGCAAATGCAGAGCAGATCGTCTTAGACCGTGCGCCCATGGCCAGCCTCGAACTCAGTCAATTCCGCCGCATCGTGGTCAAGGTCGGCTCAGCCCTGCTGGTCGATTCCGATGCCGGCGAAGTCCGGGCGTCCTGGCTCGCGGCGCTTGCGGCGGACCTCGCGAAGCTTCACCGCGAGGGGCGCGACGTCCTGATCGTCTCCTCCGGCTCGATCGCGCTCGGCCGTAGCCGGCTCAAGCTGCCGCGTGGCCCCCTGAAGCTCGAGGAGAGCCAGGCCGCAGCCGCCGTCGGCCAGATCGCGCTGGCGCGCATCTGGTCGGAGGTTTTAGGGGCCCACGGCATCGGCGCCGGGCAGATTTTGGTGACGCTCCAGGATACCGAGGAGCGCCGCCGCTATCTCAATGCGCGCTCGACCATCGGCAAGCTGCTGGAGTGGCGCGCGATCCCCGTCATCAACGAGAACGACACGGTGGCGACCACCGAAATCCGCTATGGCGACAACGATCGTCTCGCCGCGCGCGTCGCCACCATGGCGAGCGCCGACCTGCTCGTGCTGCTGTCCGACATCGACGGGCTCTACGACGCGCCGCCGAAGAACAACCCGAACGCAAAGCTGATTCCGGTGGTCGACAGCATCTCCTCGGAGATCGAGGCCGTGGCGGGAGATGCCGAGTCCGAACTGTCGCGCGGCGGCATGCGCACCAAGGTCGAGGCCGCGAAGATCGCGACCACCGGCGGCACGCACATGCTGATTGCGTCGGGCAAGATCGAGCACCCCTTGCAGGCGATCGCCGACGGCGGCCGCTGCACCTGGTTCCTGACGCCCGCCAATCCCGTGACCTCGCGAAAGCGCTGGATCGCGGGCTCGCTGGAGCCGAAGGGCACGCTGACCATCGACGCCGGCGCGGTCGCCGCGCTTCGCGCCGGCGCCAGCCTGCTGCCGGCCGGCGTCATCAAGGTCGAGGGCCAATTCGCCCGCGGCGATGCCGTGATCGTGCGCGGCCCCGACATGCGCGAGATCGGCCGCGGCCTGAGCGCCTATGACGCCGACGATGCCGAGCGGATCAAGGGCCGCTCCTCGCCGGACGTGATGGCCATCCTCGGCATTAGCGGGAGGTCCGAGATGATCCACCGCGACGATCTGGTGGTGGGCGGGTAACGCCCGGAACGCCCCGTTACGGCGGCTAGGCCATTGGCCGATCCCCGCGCGCCCCCGATAGGCACCAGCCATACCCTCCCCGCCCTTCGCAAATGCGGGATTTCCGTGCTAGGACACCGCCTTAGCAGAAGGTTGAAGTCCCATGGCCGCCCCCCTCAAAGCCCTCGACGGCACCGCCGATCGCACTGCCGATCGCACTGCCGATCTCCTGGCGCTGATGACCGATCTCGCCGCCCAGGCCCGGGCTGCGGCGCGCGTGCTGGCGCTGGCGCCGGCGGAGCAGAAGAACCGGGCGCTGGAGGCCATGGAGCGGGCGATCCGCAAGAGCGCGGTGGCCATCCTCGCGGCCAATGCCGAGGACGTCGCCGAGGCGCGCGCCGGCGGCGACGCGACAGGCGCCTTCATCGACCGCCTGACGCTGACGCCCGCGCGCGTCGAGGCGATGGCCGAGGGCATCGCCATCGTGCGCGGCATTGCCGATCCCGTCGGCGTCGTCACCGAGAGCTGGCAGCGGCCGAACGGCATGACCATCGAGCGCGTGCGCGTGCCGCTCGGCGTCGTCGGCGTGATCTTCGAGAGCCGGCCCAATGTCGCGGCCGACGCCGGCGTGCTGTGCCTGAGATCCGGCAATGCCGTGATCCTGCGCGGCGGCTCGGACAGTTTCCGCTCCTGCCGCGCCATCCACGAATGCCTGGTGCAGGGTCTTCGCGAGGCAGGACTGCCTGAGGCTGCGATCACGCTGGTGCCGACGCGCGACCGCGCGGCGGTCGGGATGATGCTTGCGGGGCTGAACGGCGCGGTCGACGTGATCGTGCCGCGTGGAGGAAAGAGTCTGGTCGCGCGCGTCGAGGCGGAGGCGCGCGTGCCGGTGTTCGCGCATCTCGAAGGCGTCAACCACGTCTATGTCGACGCGAGCGCCGATCTCGACATGGCAAAGTCGATCGTGCTCAATGCCAAGATGCGCCGCACCGGCGTCTGCGGCGCGGCCGAGACGCTGCTGGTCGATCGCGCCGGCGCCGCCAAGAGCCTGAAGCCGCTGGTCGAGATGTTGATCGACGCCGGCTGCGAGGTGCGCGGCGACGACGCCGTGCAGGCGATCGACGCGCGCGTCAAAGCTGCGAGCGAGGCCGACTGGGACACCGAATATCTCGATGCGATCATCGCGGCGAAAGTCGTCGATGGCGTCGACGGCGCGATCGCGCACATCCAGAATCACGGCTCGCATCACACCGATGCGATCGTCAGCAAGGATGAAGCCGCCGCGAAAAAATTCCTGAGCGAAGTGGATTCCGCGATCGTGCTGCACAACGCCTCGACGCAATTCGCCGATGGCGGCGAGTTCGGCTTCGGCGCCGAGATCGGCATTGCCACTGGAAGATTCCACGCGCGCGGCCCTGTCGGTGCCGAGCAGCTCACGAGCTTCAAGTACCGCGTCCACGGCACCGGACAGACGCGGCCGTGACCTCGCAGGGCGGGCATTGAGCAACAATTTCGTCGTGCCGCGCTTTGTGGCGCAAGCGTTGCCGCCTTACACCGATGGCATGCGCATCGGGCTGCTCGGCGGCTCCTTCAATCCGCCGCATCACGCGCACCGCGAGATCAGCCGCTTCGCGCTCACGCGCCTCAAGCTTGATCGCGTATGGTGGCTGGTGACGCCGGGCAATCCCTTGAAGGAGAACGGCGCGCTGCACGCGCTCGGCGAGCGCATGAAGGCCGCGCGCGATGTCGCCGACGACCCACGCATCGAGGTGAGCTGTCTCGAATCCGTCATCCGCACACGCTACACTATCGACACGATCAACTTCTTGCGCCGCCGCGCAAGCGGCCTGCGCTTTGTCTGGATCATGGGCGCCGACAACCTCGCGCAATTCCATCGCTGGCAGGACTGGCAGCGCATCGCGGCCCAGGTGCCGATGGCGGTCATCGACCGCCCGCCGCAAAGCTTTCGCGCCCTCGCCTCACCGGCTGCACAGGCCCTCGCCCGTTACCGTTTACCTGAGAACGAGGCGACGCGGCTTGCGGACCGGCAGGCGCCGGCATGGGTCTTCCTCACCGGGCTGAAGCTCAGCCTGTCGTCCACCACCTTGCGGAACCCGGATGGGAGCTGGAAGGCGGCCGATGAGGCGTGAGGCGGCTCGTGCGGGAAACAGGCTCTGGCATATTGAAACCCTTAACCCCACATGATGTAGTGTAACCAGTGAGTGCCGGATTCGGCGTTCGCGATACAGTGAAAGGAATGGTCCCTGGCCACATCTGTATTGTCCAAGTCTGTTTTACCCAAGGTTGCTAAGCCTACGCGTAAAACATCGACCCAAGCTGCGGCCTTGAAGGCGCAACCCGACGCCGACAAGACGCTGAGCCTGATCCTCTCCCGCCTCGAGGATATGAAGGCGGAAGAGACGGTCACCATCGACCTTCGCGGCAAATCGGCGTACTCCGACTACATGATCGTCACGACGGGCCGGGTTAACCGGCACGTTGGCGCGATCGCGGAAAACGTCACGAAGAGCCTCAAGGAAACCGGCATCAAGAACATCCATGTCGAGGGCTTGCCCAATTGCGACTGGGTGCTGATCGATTCCGGCGATGTGATCGTGCACGTGTTCAGACCCGAGGTCCGTGAGTTCTACAATCTCGAGAGATTGTACACGCAGGGCCCTGGGGCGGCGAAGGCGATCTAGAGGCTAGAAGAGGCCGATTTCGAATCGGCTGACGCGCATGCTAGCGTCATGCGCGCGCGTGGTGCGCGCGGGTTGAAAACGCGGCTCTCAAGACGCGGTTCTAAAGACGCGGTTCTAAAGACGTCATGCGTGTTGCAGTCATTGCGGTTGGCCGGCTGAAGCAGGGCCCCGAACGGGAGCTTGCCGATCGTTATCACGAGCGGTTTGACGAGGTTGGCCGCAAGCTCGGTTTCCGCGAGCTCACCATTCATGAAATTCCGGAAAGCCGCGCGCGCGACGCCGCGACGCGCATGGCCGAAGAGGCCGCGGCAATCAGTTCGCATATTCCCGACAGGTCGGTGATCGTGGCGCTCGACGAGCGCGGGCAAAATCTCGATTCGACCGTATTCGCACGGAATCTCGGCCGCTGGCGCGACGAGGGTAGCGTGCATACAATATTCGTCATCGGCGGAGCGGACGGACTTTCGCCCGAATTGCGCCGTAAGGCCAAGCTCGTGATCGCGTTCGGCGCGGCGACCTGGCCGCACCAAATGGTCCGCGTCATGCTTCTGGAACAGCTTTATCGGGCCGCAACCATCCTGGCCGGCCATCCCTATCATCGCGCGTGATTCGCGCCTCAACGAGCACCTTTTCCGACGCGATGCGGGCTCAGCTTTTCAACCTGTTGCTGATCACAGGCTTTGCCGGCAGCCAACTTGCGCCGGCGGCAGCACAGACTGCCAAGCCTGCGTCGCAGACTGCCGAAGTCTCGGCCGATGCGATCAAGCAGCGCGAGCAGGAGCTCGAGGCCGCGCGGCAGCGGCAGAAGAGCGCCGAGGAGGTGCAGGCCAAGCTGAAGGCCGAGATCGCCTCGCTCGGCCAGGACCGCACCCAGCTCAACCAGCAATTGATCGACACGGCCGCCAATGTGCGAGGTGTCGAGACCAAGATCGGCGAGGCCGAATCACGGCTGACCGCGCTGAGCGGGCGCGAGCAGGAGATGCGCAATTCACTCAATTCGCGGCGCGCCGACATCGTCGAGGTCTTGGCCGCGCTGCAGCGCGCCGGCCGGCGGACGCCGCCCGCGCTCCTGGTGCGCCCCGAGGACGCGCTGCAATCGTTGCGCACGGCGATGCTGCTCGGCGCCGTGGTTCCGGAACTGCGTGGCCGCGCCGAAAAGATCGCAAGCGAGCTCGGCGAGCTCGTGGTCCTGCGCAAGACCATCGCAACCGAGCGCGACCAGCTCGCCGCCGACCGCGACAAGGTCCGCAACGATCAGACGCGACTTGCCGCGCTGGTCGACGAGCGGCAGCGCCAGCAGGCCTCGCGGGAAAAGGACCTCGACGCCGAGAATGCGCGCGCCATCGCGCTCTCCAGGCAGGTGGGTGACCTCCAGGGCCTGATCGCCAAGATGGAACAGGACCTGCAAAGCGCCGCCAAGGCGGCCGAGGCCGCAAAGCAGGCCGAGGCAAAGGCGGCCGCCAATGCCAAGCCGGGGCCGGCCACCTTCAAGGACCGTTCCCGGACCAGTCCGGCGATCGCCTTCGCCTCCGCCAAGGGCCTGCTGCCGCTACCCGTGAACGGTACCAAGATCAGGGATTTTGGCGGTTCCGACGGCGTGGGCGGCGTACAAAAGGGCATTTCTTTGGTAAGTCGGCCCGGCGCCCAGGTCACGACACCCTGTGACGGCTGGGTGGTCTATTCCGGTCCCTTCCGCAGCTATGGACAACTCTTGATCCTTAACGCAGGGGGCGGGTATCATGTCCTGATCGCCGGGATGGAGCGCATTTCGGTAAACATCGGACAGTTTGTGCTCACGGGGGAGCCGGTCGCGATCATGGGGTCGACATCCCAAGTCGCCTCCATTCTCGCCACGAATGCGAGTCAACCCGTGCTCTATGTCGAGTTCCGCAAAGACGGCACTCCTATCGATCCAGGCCCATGGTGGGCCGCAAATGAAGGCGAGAAGGTTCGCGGATGATGCGCAAGACTTCAGTTATCCTCCTCAGCGCGGCAACCGGCGCGGCGCTGACGCTGTTCGTGACCCAGCCCCGCGCGGTGTTCATGGGTTCGAGCGCGCGCGCCGCGACCGCGGACACGTATCGCCAGCTCAATCTGTTCGGCGACGTGTTCGAGCGCGTGCGCTCCGACTATGTCGAGAAGCCCGACGACACCAAGCTGATCGAATCGGCGATCTCCGGCATGCTCTCCGGGCTCGATCCGCACTCCAGCTACATGGACGCCAAGAGCTTCCGTGACATGCAGGTGCAGACCCGCGGCGAGTTCGGCGGCCTCGGCATCGAGGTCACCATGGAGGACGGCCTGATCAAGGTGGTCTCGCCGATCGACGACACCCCGGCCTCGCGCGCCGGCGTCATGGCCAACGACATCATCACCAATCTCGACGACGAGGCGGTGCAGGGCCTGACCCTGAACCAGGCGGTCGAGAAGATGCGCGGCCCCGTCAACACCAAGATCAAGCTCAAGATCATCCGCAAGGGCGTCGACAACCCGATCGACGTCACGCTGGTGCGCGACAACATCCGCGTCCGTTCGGTGCGTGCGCGCGTCGAGGCCGACGACATCGCCTATATCCGCATCACCACCTTCAACGAGCAGACCACCGAGGGCCTCAAGAAGGAGGTCGCCAATCTCTCGACCCAGATTGGCGACAAGCTGAAGGGCTACATCATCGATCTCCGCAACAATCCCGGCGGCCTTCTCGAAGAAGCGGTCACCGTGTCCGACTCCTTCCTGGAGCGCGGCGAGATCGTGTCGACCCGCGGCCGCAACGCCGAGGAGACGCAGCGCCGCTCCGCCCATCCGGGCGACCTGACCAAGGGCAAGCCGGTGATCGTGCTGGTCAACGGCGGCTCAGCCTCGGCTTCGGAAATCGTCGCCGGCGCACTGCAGGATCATAAGCGCGCGACCATCGTCGGCACGCGCTCGTTCGGCAAGGGCTCGGTGCAGACCATCATCCCGCTCGGCAGCGGCAACGGCGCATTGCGGCTGACCACGGCGCGCTACTACACGCCGTCGGGCAAGTCGATCCAGGCCAAGGGTATCGTGCCCGACATCGAAGTGCTGCAGGACGTGCCGGACGAGCTGAAGTCCCGCACCGACACCAAGGGCGAGGCTTCGCTGCGCGGCCACCTCAAGAACGACGGCGACGAGAAGACCGGCTCGCAGTCCTACGTTCCGCCGGATGCCAAGGATGACAAGGCGCTCAAGATGGCCGACGATCTCCTGCACGGCATCAAGAACAGCGCCTCCGCGGCGCCCGCACCTGGCGACAACAAGGCGGCCGCCGACAAGCCCAAAGCAGCGAACTGACGCCACGCGGCAACCTAGACGTTTCGAAAGGGCGGCTCCTCGAGCCGCCCTTTTTGCTGGGAAGCTGTACCCCGGTAGACCCCCGGCCTGCCGCCGCTTGACCGCGTCGTGGTATCGTCATTGCCGAGTGATTCGGGATCTCGCATGACTGAAACGGCCGATGATCTGAGCGCCCCGCTCGGACAGGACAAGCCGCGCCGGAAACGCCGGCTGCGGTTGCCGTTCACGGGACTGCAGGTGATCGCCGGCCTGCTTCTCCTGTTCCTCGCGACCTTTGCCGGCTTTGCGATCTTCAACAAGGATCCGCTCGGCGGCGAGCCGATCACGCGCGTTGCCATCCGCGAGCAGAAGACGGCCGAGGACAAGCCGGCGGCGGCCGCGCCCGAAAGTTCGGGCCATGAGACCAAGGCGGCGCCGAAGCAGACTGCGCCCGGCGACCAGAAGACCGTCACCATCATCGACGGCTCCAGCGGCGCCCGCCATGACGTCGTGATCGGCAGCGGCGGCGAGCCTGCAGACAAGGGCGAGCCTGCCGCCGCAGCGCCGCCCATCATGTCCGGGATCGACCAGCGGCTGCTCGAGAAGTCGCGCTACGGCATGATCCCGGTCGCGGCCGCCGACCTGAAGCCGTTCACGGCCTATGCGGCGGAAGCCGACCGCGCCAAGGCGGCGAAGACGCCCGTTGTCGCGATCGTCATCGGCGGGCTCGGCGTCGGTGCTGCCAAGACCGCTGATGCGATCATGAAGCTGCCGGGCGCGGTGACGCTGGCCTTCACGCCTTATGGATCAGATCCTGGAAAACTCGCCGAGCGCGCCCGCGCCCAGCGCCACGAGATCTTCCTCCAGATCCCGATGGAGCCCTACGACTTCCCCGACAATGATCCGGGCCCGCAGACCCTGCTGACTTCGCTGAGCACCGAGCAGAACATGGACCGGCTGTACTGGCATTTGAGCCGGATGCAGGGCTATGCCGGGCTCGCCAATTTCATGGGCGCACGCTTCATCGCCACCGACGCGGCGATGCAGCCGATCGTGCGCGAGGCGGCCAAGCGCGGGCTCGGCTTCTTCGACGACGGTTCCTCGCCGCGCAGCGTCGCGCCCCAGGCCGCAGCAAGCCAGGCCATGCCGTTCGGCAAGGGTGATATCGCGATCGACGCGGTGCCGACCGGCGCCGAGATCGATCGCGCCCTGAACAAGCTCGAATCCATCGCCCGCGAGCGTGGCGTCGCCATCGGCATCGCGTCCGCCCTCCCCGTCTCGATCGAGCGGTTAGGTTCCTGGATCAAGACGCTTCCGGACCGCGGTGTCCTCTTGGTGCCATTGACAACCGCGATGTTGAAATCAAAATCCAGCTGAATCAACGGATTGGCACAACAGGTCCCACGGGGCCGAAAGGGTCGACCACGAGTGGTGAGAGGTTTGGCGGAATGACGCGTTACGAGGATCTGCCCTACCGGACCTGCGTCGGTGTGATGCTGCTCAACAAGGACGGACTGGTCTTCATCGGGCGCCGCGCCGGCGGCATCGAGCATGTTGACGAAACCCATGTCTGGCAGATGCCGCAAGGCGGCGTCGATCCCGGTGAGGATACCTGGGAAGCCGCCATGCGCGAGCTCTATGAGGAGACCAGCGTGCGCTCGGTGGAACGGCTCGGCGAGGTCGCCGACTGGCTCACCTACGACATTCCGCGCACGGTCGCGGGCCGCGCCTGGAAGGGCCGTTACCGCGGCCAGCGCCAGAAATGGTACGCCATGCGCTTCACTGGCAAGGACAGCGAGATCGACGTCGCCCACCCCGGTGGCGGCGGCCACAAGGCGGAATTCGTCACCTGGCGCTGGGAGCCGATGAAGAATCTTTCCTCGCTGATCATTCCCTTCAAGCGCCCGGTCTATGATCGCGTGGTGCAGGAATTTGCCGCGCTGGCGCACGATTAATTTGCACCGTCATTCCCGGAATGACGGAGAGAAAAGCGCTCATGACAAATCAAAAACCCTATCGTCCCAATGTCGGGATCGCGCTGTTCAATGCCGACGGCCTGGTGCTGATCGGCCATCGCTTCCGCGGTGACGGCCCCGAGATCATCCTGCCTGGCCTCGACTGGCAGATGCCGCAAGGCGGCGTCGACGAAGGCGAGAACCTGCACGATGCTGCCATGCGCGAGCTCTGGGAAGAGACCAGCGTCAAGAGTGCCGAATACCTCGGCGAGACCGACTGGCTCGCTTACGAATTTCCGCCCTATGACGGACCGCAAACGCATCGCCTGGCGAAATTCCGCGGCCAGCGGCAAAAATGGTTTGCGCTGCGTTTCACGGGGCGTGATGAGGAGATCGATCCGCTGACGCCGCGCAACGGCCAGCCCGCGGAATTCGACGCCTGGCGCTGGGAGCGTCTCGACCGTGTCGCCGATCTCGTGGTGCCGTTCCGCCGCGAGGTTTATCGCGCCGTGGCGCAGCAGTTCACACGCTTTGCGTCCCGCTAGTTCGGTCCCACCGTGAACGGGCCGATGGCGATGACGTGGCAATCGCTGTCGCGCTTGGCGCAATCGGCGAGCGCCGTATTGACGGCGCCCTGCTCGTCACTGGCTTTCAGGCCGAGGCCCGGACGTCCCGTGGTGCCGACGGCCACCGCGTTCCAGCCCCCCGCATCGCCAAGCTTGCGCACGACGTCATCGCGCGCGTCAGCCGCGATCGAGGCATTGCCTGCGGCGTGGAAGAACCCGGTGACCTTGAACAGGCTCGGAATCGGCACGACGAAATTGTCGTCGACCGCGACGATCATGCAGGCGGCACCGGCGATCGCGCCGCAGGATTCCAGTGCGCGCCGCGTCGCCTCGTCGGGCGACGACGCGCCGATATTCATGAAATACTGACCGCCGCCAGGGCCGAGCGCGAGCGCCCGCGACTTGGCCGCCGGGGCGAACATGGTCTCGAGCCGTTGCTTGCCGGGATCGCGCATCAGCGGCACGTCCTTCGACGTGAATGCACGCTCGGTCATTGCGTCATGCCGCATGAAGGGCTGCGGCGGCATCGGCGGCTTGCCGTGCGCATAGACCACGTTGTTGCCGACCGCGTAGATCTCGCAGCGGCGCGGCGATTGCGCGGTATCGGCCCGCTTCTGGCACTGTTCGATGGCGGCGTTTCGTGCGGCGTCCTCGCTCGGCTGATTGAGCGCCGCGCCGGTGAAGCCGGCAATGTTCAAGGCGAACGCTTTGTAGTCGGGCGCCGGCCCGTATTCGTTGCCGAGATAGCCACGGACACGGTCGCTGACGAACGGGACGATGTCGGCCGGAAACTTGGCGGCTGCTGAGGCAACCGGCGGCGACGGGGCCGGACTTGGTGAGGCTGCTGCGGTCGCGGTCGGGGTTGTTGTCGGGGTCGCAGTCGGCGCGCTTGCGGCTGCCTTTGCCGCCAGGCTGGCCGACGGCGCCGCGCTGGTCGGCGTGGCAGCTGTACTTGGCACCGCGCTCGAGGTCGCAACCGCCATCGACGACTGCTCCAGCTTGGTGAAATAGAGAAAGCCCGCGACGCCGATCGCGACGATGGAGACCACCGCGACCACCAGAGGCCACATCCAGTTCGGCGTCGGAGCGGCCTTCGCGCCCGGCTTCTTGACCTGCGGCGTCGAATAACTTCCGTCCTCGCGGCGCATCGCGACCATGTAGGCGTGCACGGGGGTCGGAATGTTCTTGACCTCCTGCGCGCCGATATCGGCGAACTGCACCGAGAGCTTGTTGGCGACCTGCTCGTGCACGGCGCGCGAGACGCAGATGCCGCCGACTTCGGCGAGCCCTTCGAGGCGCGCGGCGATGTTGACGCCGTCGCCCAAGAGATCGCCGTCACGCTCGACCACGTCGCCAATGGTGATGCCGATGCGGAACGACATCTGCCGGCTCGGCGGGTAGGCCATGTTGCGGGTCCGCAAGGACTCCTGGATGTCGATCGCGCAGCGCACCGCATCCACTGCACTCGGAAATTCCGCGAGAACGGCATCGCCGGCGGTGTTGAAGATACGCCCGCCGGCTTTGGCGATGAAATCGTCGACGACCGCCCGATAGGACGCCAGACGCCGCAGCGTCTCCTCTTCGTCTTCCGCGACCAGCCTGGAATAGCCGGCAATATCGGCTGCGAAGATCGCCGCGATCTTGCGTTTCATCTGCACCAGCCCCGGAACTCCAATTGCAGCGGCAGAATGCCGTTATCCAAGACGCGGTGCAATAAGGTTTCAGCGCCCGTCACTTCGATGACGAGCGCTGAATTCATTCAGAAATTTTTGTGCGAGCCCCGGAGCGGTGCCCCGGGGCTTAGTGCATCGCCGTCGTGTTGAGCTGATGCTGGATGCTCTTGTAGTGGTCGAGGCGCGCGATCGCGAGATCGAGTTCACCGCCTTCCTTCTCCGAGAGCTTCTCCTGCATCTGCGTGATGGTATCGGCGAACTGCGCCCGGTCGAGCTCGTCGATCGAGGTGGCGACGTCGGCGAGGACCGTCAGGCGATTGTCGGAGACTTCGGCGAGACCACCGGTCACGATGACCTTCTGCTTCTGGCCGCCGGCGATGATGGTCAGGATGCCCGGTCGCACCGCAGCCACGACGGGCGCATGTCCGGCGAGCACGCCGAAATCACCTTCCCAGCCGGGAATGTCGACCTGATCGACCTCGCCGGAGAAGGCGAGCTTTTCGGGAGAGACGAGATCGAAGTGGAAGGTGGCCATGATGTTTCCGCTTGCTTCGGTTGTCACCCGCGGGCTTGACCCGCGGGTCCATCCATCAAAGTTCTCTTTCGATGGATCGCCGGGTTGTTAGGTTGAAGACGCGCTTCGCGCTTTTGCCCGGCGATGACGAGTTGAGACGGCTTAGGCCGCTTCAGCGGCCAGCTTCTTGCCCTTCTCGACCGCCTCTTCGATGGTGCCGACCATGTAGAAGGCGGCTTCCGGGAGGTGGTCGTACTTGCCTTCGCAGAGGCCGCGGAAGCCCTTGATGGTGTCCGCGAGGTCGACGAACTTGCCGGGCGAGCCGGTGAAGACTTCGGCGACGTGGAACGGCTGCGACAGGAAGCGCTCGATCTTGCGGGCGCGGGCCACCGTCAGCTTGTCCTCTTCCGAAAGCTCGTCCATGCCGAGAATGGCGATGATGTCCTGGAGCGACTTGTAACGCTGCAGCACCTGCTGGACCTGGCGAGCGGTGTCGTAGTGCTCCTGCCCGACGACGAGCGGCGAGAGCATGCGCGAGGTCGAGTCGAGCGGGTCCACCGCCGGGTAGATGCCCTTTTCCGAGATCGCGCGCGACAGCACGGTGGTCGCGTCAAGATGCGCGAACGAGGTTGCGGGCGCCGGATCGGTCAAGTCGTCGGCCGGCACGTAAATGGCCTGCACCGAGGTGATCGAGCCCTTCTGCGTGGTGGTGATGCGCTCCTGCAGCGCGCCCATGTCGGTGGCGAGCGTCGGCTGATAACCCACCGCCGAAGGAATACGGCCAAGCAGCGCCGACACTTCCGAGCCGGCCTGGGTGAAGCGGAAGATGTTGTCGACGAAGAACAGCACGTCCTGGCCCTGGTCGCGGAAGTGCTCGGCGACGGTCAGACCGGTGAGGCCGACGCGGGCACGCGCGCCCGGCGGCTCGTTCATCTGGCCGAACACCAGCGCGCACTTCGACTTCACGCTCGGATCCGGATTGTGCGGATCGGCGTTGACCTTGGATTCGATGAACTCGTGATAGAGGTCGTTGCCCTCGCGGGTGCGCTCGCCGACGCCGGCGAACACGGAGTAACCACCGTGCGCCTTGGCGACGTTGTTGATCAGCTCCTGAATCAGCACGGTCTTGCCGACGCCGGCGCCGCCGAACAGGCCGATCTTGCCGCCCTTCGCGTACGGAGCAAGCAGATCGACGACCTTGATACCAGTGACGAGAATTTCAGCTTCCGTCGACTGGTCGGTATAGGTCGGCGCTTCCTGATGGATCGCGCGAATGCCCTCGGCCTTGATGGGACCAGCTTCGTCGATCGGCTCGCCGATGACGTTCATGATGCGGCCCAGCGTGCCGTCACCCACGGGAACCGAGATCGGCTGACCGGTGTCGGTCACTTCCTGACCGCGCACCAGACCTTCGGTGGCGTCCATCGCGATCGTGCGGACGGTCGATTCGCCGAGGTGCTGCGCGACTTCCAGCACCAGGCGGTTGTTGCCGTTCTTGGTCTCCAGCGAGTTGAGAATGGCCGGCAGGTGGCCTTCGAACTGCACGTCGACAACGGCGCCCATGACCTGGGTGACGCGACCGATCTGGGTGGCTGCTGTAGCCATTTACTGTCTCCTTCGATCCGAATTTCGCTTCCGGTCAGACTGCTTCTGCGCCGGAGATGATTTCGATGAGTTCCTTGGTGATCTGAGCCTGACGCGTGCGGTTGTAGACCAGCGTCTGCTTGCGGATCATTTCGCCGGCGTTGCGGGTGGCGTTGTCCATCGCCGACATCTGCGCGCCATAGAACGAAGCGTTGTTCTCGAGCAGCGCGCGGAAGACCTGCACCGCAAGATTGCGCGGCAGGAGGCGGGTGAGGATCTCGTCCTCTTCCGGCTCGTATTCGTAGGACGTCGTGCTGGCGCCGGCGGCGGGCTCCTCGACGACCAGCGGGATCACCTGCTGGGCGGTCGGGATCTGTGCAATCACCGACTTGAATTGCGAGTAGAACAGCGTGCAGACGTCGAACTCGCCGGCCTCGAAGCGCGCCAGCACCTTCTTGGCGATATCCTCGGCGTTGACGAAGCCGAGCTGGCGGACAGCGCGAAGATCCAGGTGCTCGACGATCTGCTTGTCGAACAGGCGACGGAGCTGCTCATAGCCCTTGCGACCGACGCAAAAGAATTTGACTTCCTTGCCCTCGTTCTGGAGGGCCAACGCGCGCTCGCGCGCCAGACGCACGATCGAGGAGTTGAATGCGCCCGACAGGCCGCGCTCGCCGGTGCAGACCAGGAGCAGGTGGACCTGATCCTTGCCGGTGCCCGTGAGCAGCGCAGGCGCGCCGGGCGAGCCCGCCGCGGCGCTGGCGATATTGGCGATCACGGCAGACATCTTGTCCGCATAGGGCCGCGCCGCTTCGGCGGCACTCTGGGCGCGGCGCAGCTTCGACGCCGCCACCATCTGCATGGCCTTGGTGATCTTCTGCGTCGCCTTGGTGGAGGCGATGCGGACCCGCATGTCTTTGAGAGACGCCATTCTTCGTTCACCCCGACGGTCCGACTTCTAGTCCAACCGCAACCCTATCCATTCGTCATGCCCGGGCTTGTCCCGGCCATCCACGTCTTGCTCTCCACGCGGAAGCGCGTGGATGGCCGGGACAAGCCCGGCCATGACGGCTTTTTGTTAGGCGAAGGACTTCGCGAAGCCTTCGACCACGCCTTTCAGCTTGGCCGCCGTGTCGTCCGAGAGGTCACGGCTGTCGCGGATCGCATTGAGGATCTCGACGTTCTTGCCGCGCAGCAGCGACAACAGGCCGTCCTCGAACGCCCGCACCTTGTTGATCGGCAGCGGATCGAGATAGCCGTTGGTGCCGGCCCAGATCACGCAGACCTGCTCTTCCATCTTCAGCGGCGAGAACTGCGGCTGCTTCAGAAGCTCGGTCAGGCGCGAGCCGCGGTTGAGCAGGCGCTGGGTCGAGGCGTCGAGGTCGGAGCCGAACTGCGCGAACGCCGCCATTTCGCGGTATTGCGCGAGCTCGCCCTTGATCTTGCCGGCGACCTTCTTGGTGGCCTTGGTCTGCGCCGAAGAGCCGACGCGCGACACCGACAGACCGACGTTCACCGCGGGGCGGATGCCCTGGAAGAACAGATCGGTTTCCAGGAAGATCTGGCCGTCGGTGATCGAGATGACGTTGGTCGGAATGTAGGCCGACACGTCGTTGGCCTGGGTTTCGATGACCGGCAGCGCCGTCAGCGAGCCCGAGCCCTGGTCCTTGTTGAGCTTCGCCGCGCGCTCGAGCAGGCGGGAGTGCAGGTAGAACACGTCGCCCGGATAGGCTTCGCGGCCCGGCGGGCGGCGCAGCAGCAGCGACATCTGGCGGTAGGCGACGGCCTGCTTGGACAGATCGTCATAGATGATGACGGCGTGCATGCCGTTGTCGCGGAAGTACTCGCCCATGGTGCAGCCGGTGAAGGGGGCGATGTACTGCATTGGCGCCGGATCGGAGGCGGTGGCGGCGACGACGATCGAATATTCCAGCGCTCCCTGCTCTTCCAGCACCTTCACGAACTGGGCGACGGTCGAACGCTTCTGGCCGATCGCGACGTAGACGCAGTAGAGCTTGATGTTCTCGTCGGGCTGCGCGTTGAGCGGTTTCTGGTTCAGGATGGTGTCGAGCGCGATCGCGGTCTTGCCGGTCTGGCGGTCGCCGATGATCAGCTCGCGCTGGCCGCGGCCAATCGGGATCAGGGCATCGATCGCCTTGAGGCCGGTCGCCATCGGCTCGCTCACCGACTTGCGCGGAATGATGCCGGGCGCCTTGACGTCGACGCGCATGCGCTTGTCGGCCTGGATCGGACCCTTGCCGTCGATGGGATTGCCGAGCGCGTCGACGACGCGGCCGAGCAGACCCTTGCCGACCGGCGCGTCCACGATGGCGCGGGTGCGCTTGACGGTCTGGCCTTCCTTGATCTCGCGGTCGGCGCCGAAAATCACGATACCGACGTTGTCGGTTTCGAGGTTCAGCGCCATGCCGCGGGTGCCGTTCTCGAACTCAACCATTTCACCGGCCTGGACGTTGTCCAGACCATAGACGCGGGCGATACCGTCGCCGACGGACAGCACCTGTCCGACTTCGGAGACTTCAGCTTCCTGGCCGAAATTCTTGATCTGGTCCTTGAGGATCGCGGAAATTTCCGCGGCGCGGATGTCCATCAGCCTGCCTCTTTCATCGCGTGCTTGATCGAATTGAGTTTGGTGCGAAGCGAACTATCGATCATTCGGCTGCCAAGCTTGACGACGAGGCCACCGATGATCGAGGGATCGACTTTCACGTTGAGCGCGACGTCCTTGCCGGTCACCGATTTGAGGGCGGCCTTGAGGGCGTCGAGATTCTTGTCCGAGAGCGGCTCCGCGACGGTCACGTCGGCAGAGGCCTCACCTTTATATTTGGCGACCAGCGCGCCGTAGGCGCGGATGACGTCGGCCACCGCGAACAGCCGGCGGTTGGCGGTCAGCACCTTGAGGAAATTGGCGGAAATGCCTGATATGCCGGCCTTGTCCAGCACCGCGGACAGCGCCTTGGACTGGCTGTCTGCCGAGAACACCGGGCTGCGGACGAGGCGCTTCAGATCGGCGCTGTCGTTGAGCATGGTGCCGAACCGGTCGAGATCGGCTTTGACCGCATCGACCACATTCTGGTCGCGGGCCAGTTCAAACAAGGCCGTTGCATAACGGCCGGACACACCTGAAACGGACGTATCTTCTGCAGCCACAGACGCGCTCTTTATAGCTGTCAAACTCGCAAGGGAAAAACCGTCGCCACGAAGCGGCGCCTAGCGATCCAAGCCCTTGGAATTCAAGCGGGACTTCGATTTTCGACCGACACAGGGAAGTGCCGGGCTCGTTAAAATCGCGGCTTTGCTAACATAGCAGGGGCGCAGGTGCAACATGACGCCAAATTAAAGGCTGCGGCTCTCCGTCCCTGCTGTGGGCACGGTCACAGCGCGCCACCCGGCACCACGCCACCATCCTGCACCCACCCAAAAGGGGTCGCCCGGTCGGTCCGACAGGAATTAGTTCCTGCCTTTTTCGCATACCGGCCATGAACACAGCTCGCAGAGACGTGAGGTCGGTCGCCGCCGCTTCACTTGGTCAATTACTTATCAAATTCTCAACGCGTCGGTTGAAAACTTGGCTTTACAGTATTTACAAGTAATCGTTTGGTTAACCAATCGTTAAAGGCGGCGATAACAAAATATCCGACGAAAATCCGATCGGATAACAAGATGTCTCATCCGGACACATGACGAAATTACTGCCCAATTCATGCCGCATTGCGACGTGAAACGCGCAATCGCTCACAAACTGATGGGGGCTCCACTAGCCACATATGTGGCAATACTAGCGTAGGGACCAATAAATGTTGTCATTGAACACGGGGTGCGCAACCCGACCGCGGACGGCGATCGCTTTCGTCGCTGCCACTCTCGTCATCGGTGGAACTGCCACCGAAGCTTCCGCCAAATCCCGGCATCACCATTATCGGCACCACCACCATCACGAGGCCAGCACCAGCGACACGTCCAATACGGGTTCCTGGATGAACGCCAACGCCTCCGTGGCGCCCTCTTCGGGTTCCGGCCACACATTCTCGGGCATGGCCTCCTATTACGGCAATGAGTCCGGCAGCCGCACAGCGTCGGGCGCACGCTTCAACCAGAACGCCATGACCGCGGCGCACCGTTCGCTGCCGTTCGGCACCAAGGTGCGCGTCACCCATGGCGGCCAGAGCGTCATCGTCACCATCAATGACCGTGGCCCGTTCGTTCGCGGCCGTGTCCTCGACCTCTCTACCGGTGCTGCCCGCGCCATCGGCCTGACCGGCGCCGGCGTCGGCCGCGTAACCGCCGAGGTCGTCTCGTAACATTCGACGCGCGAAGCGCGCGAAAAACAGCCCGCCGTCTTGGGGGACGGCGGGCTTTTTCTTTTGCTGTCACTGCGAGCGCAGCTGCCGCCTCACCCTCCGCAGTCATTCCCCGCGAAAGCGGGGAATCCAGTACGCCGCGACCTATCGATTGAACAATTGCTGCTTCGGAATACTGGATCGCCCGATCAAGTCGGGCGATGACAGTTGAGCATGCTGCGCCCGCAACGACGGGAATGGAGTCGCGCGCGTCGCTACAAAAAGCTCTGCGGGTCGACGTCGGTCTCGAGCTTGAGATTGCCTTTCGGCTTCGGCGCCACGGCAAGCCAGTTGCGCAAATAGTCCGAGAGATCGAAGCCGCGCGCGGATTTCACCAGGATCCGGAAACGGTAACGGCCCTTGATCACGGCGAGCGGCGCTTCCGCAGGTCCCAGCACCTTCACGCGTTCGTCGCGCGGCGCCACCGCAACGAGCCGGCGCGCAAATCCTTCCGCACTCGGGCGGTCGCCGGCGGAAATGATCAGGCCCGCGAGCCGCCCGAACGGCGGGTAGAGCGTGCGCTCTCGCAGCTCGATCTCGCTGTTGTAGAACGCCTCGCGATCGCAGGCGATCAGCGCCTTCATCACGGGATGCTCGGGCTGATGGGTCTGGAGATAGCCGACGCCACGGCCCTGCTCGCGGCCGGCACGGCCGATCACCTGGTTGAGCAACTGCCAGGTACGCTCGGCTGCGCGCGGATCGCCGTTGGAAAGGCCGAGATCCGCATCGACGACGCCGACCAGATTGAGCCGCGGAAAATTGTGGCCTTTTGCCACGAGCTGCGTGCCGATGATGATATCGACACGGCCCTCGGCAATGTCGTTCAGCTCCGAGCGCATGGTCTCGATCGAGGTGATGAGATCGCTCGACAGCACCATGGTGCGGGCTTGCGGAAACAGCGACGCCGCCTCCTCCTGCAAGCGCTCGACGCCGGGCCCGACCGCGACCAGCGATTCCTCGGCCGCGCAATGCGGGCAGACGTTCGGCCGCGGCATCGAGAAACCACAGTGATGGCAGACCAGCCGCTGGCGGAATCTGTGATCGACCAGCCAGGCATCGCAGATCGTGCAGGAAAAGCGATGGCCGCAGGCGCGGCATAGCGTCAGCGGCGCGTAGCCGCGGCGATTGAGGAACAACAGCGCCTGCTCGCGCCGCTCGATCGCGGCCTTCATCTCGCCGGCGAGCCGCGGCGAGATGAAGCGGCCGCGCGCCGGCTGCTCGCGGCGCAAATCGATCGCCTCGATATGCGGCATGTGCTGGCCGCCGAAGCGCGAGGGCAGCGCGATGCGCTGGTAGCGTCCCTTGCGCGCGTTGACCTCGGATTCGACCGACGGCGTCGCAGAGGCCAGCACGATCGGAATTTTTGCGATATGCGCCCGCACCACCGCCATGTCGCGGGCGTGATAATGCACGCCGTCATCCTGCTTGTAGGCCTGGTCGTGCTCTTCATCGACGACGATGAGGCCGAGATTGGCGTAGGGCAGAAACAGCGCCGAGCGCGCGCCGACCACGACCGGCGCGCTGCCTTCCGAGATCGCCGCCCAGTTGCGCGCGCGGGTGCGCGGGGTGAGCTCCGAATGCCATTCCAGCGGTCGCACGCCAAACCGTTGCGCGAAGCGGTCGAGGAACTGGCCGGTGAGCGCGATCTCCGGCATCAGGATCAGCGACTGCTTGCCGCGGCGGATGGTCTCGGCGACCGCCTCGAAATAGACCTCGGTCTTGCCGGAGCCGGTGACGCCATCGAGGAGGGCGACATGAAAGGTGCCGTTGGCCGCGAGCGCGCGCATCGCATCGACCGCGGCGCGCTGGAGGTGCGTGAATTCCGGCTGTCCGTAGGCGGGATCAGGCGCCGGGGGCGGAGGCGGCGGCGGCAACGGCTCGACCGTCAGCGTGCCTTCGTCGACCAAGCCGTCGATCACCCCGGCCGAAACACCTGCCTCCTTCACGACATCGGATTTGCCGTGCAGCAGACGGTCCGACAACACCTCGATCACACGCTGCCGCGCCGGCGTCAGGCGCCTTGGCGGATCGCCGACCAGCCGCACGCCGGCGCGCGTCCGCTCGGGCCCGAGATTTTCGCCCATGCGCAGGCACATGCGCAAAACCATGCCGCGCGGACCGAGCGTGTAGTTGGCGACCCAGTCGACCAGCGCGCGCAGCTCGCCCTTGAGCGGCGAAACGTCGAGCTTCTCGCTGACGTCCTTCAGACGGTTGTGCAGGCGCGGATCCGGATTGGCGTTCTCCGCCCACACCACCGCCAGCACCTCGCGCGGGCCGAGCGGCACACTGAGGAGATCGCCCGCCTTCAACTCCATGCCGCGCGGCACGCGGTAGGAATAGGTCTGGTCGAGCGCGACCGGCACCAGCACGTCGACCATGCGGGTCGAAATGGCCTGGGGAGCGGTCGTGCTGCGCGACGAATGATCCATGGACGGAGAATCGGAACCTAAAGGCCTTGAAGCTAGCGCCGTGGGGCGGCCTTAGCGAACAGTAAACGGGTGTGATGCGATATACTGAGCGGAACCATTACGTCCAGAGCGCATGAGCAAAGCGGCCGCCCCGAAAATCGAGCTCGCCAGCGCCGATCCTGACATCGCGCAGGAGATGATGCGCTGGCTGTCGCATCTCGGCGCCGAGCGGCGGCTGTCGCCGAAGACGCTGGAGGCCTATTCCCGTGACCTCAGGCAGTGCCTGGATTTCCTCTGCACGCATTGGGGCGAGCGCGTGACGCTGAAGCGCTTCGCCGCGCTCGAGGCCAGCGACATCAGGGCCTTCATGGCGATGCGCCGCGCCGACGACGTCGCCGGCCGCTCCCTGATGCGCGCGCTTGCAGGCCTGCGTTCGTTCGGCCGCTTCCTGGAGCGCGAAGGCAAGGGCAAGGTCGGTGCGCTCTCGGCGATCCGCGCGCCGAAGGTGGCCAAGAGCCTGCCGAAGCCGCTGCCGATGGTTTCAGCCAAACGCGTCACTGACGCCGACGAGCGCGCCGGCGAAGAGCGCGAGACCTGGATCCTGGTGCGCGACGCCGCCGTGATGGCTCTCTTGTACGGCTCGGGCCTGCGCATCTCGGAAGCTCTGGGGCTGAAGCGACGCGACGTGCCGCGCCCCGGCGAAGGCGATGTGCTCGTCGTCACCGGCAAGGGCAACAAGACGCGCATGGTGCCGGTGCTGCAAAATGTGCTGGCGCTGGTCGCCGAATATGTCGCGATGTGCCCGCATCCGCTTGCAGCCGAAGGACCGATCTTCGTCGGCGCGCGCGGCGGGCCGCTGAGCCCGCGCATCATCCAGCTCGCGATGGAGCGACTACGCGGCGCACTTGGCCTGCCCGACAGCGCCACGCCACATGCGCTGCGGCATTCCTTTGCCACGCATCTTCTGTCACGCGGCGGCGACTTGCGCGCGATCCAGGAATTGCTCGGCCATTCCTCGCTGTCGACCACGCAGATCTATACCGGCATCGATTCCGAACGGCTGCTCGAAGTCTACGCCAGCGCACATCCGCGGCGCTGAGCATTTATTTCTGATTATTTCCAAGCAGCCTTGTTCGTCGAAATGCGGCATTGCGACAACAGATGCACAAAAGTCACATCAGCCCGTCACACTTGGCTTGATGGACAAGATTTAAGGTTACGCCTTGTGGTGGAATGCTACGTTCCGTAGCTGACGGTGGTGCCGGCACGTTCTGGCCGCCGCTGCAGTGATGGGGCGTTCAATGAAGAACAAAAACTCTCCTGTGGTCATCGTGGGACTCCTGGCCGGCCTTGCCGTGCTGATGCCGAGCAGCGCTTACGCCTATCTGGATCCCGGCACGGGCGCCTTCGCCGTACAAGGGCTGATCGCCGGCATTGCCGGTGGCATCATCGCCGTCCGCTCCTATGGAAAGCGGATCCTGGGCTTCTTCGCCCGCTCCAAGACACCGCCGGAGGTTTGGTCCAACGGATCCCCCGACCGTGATGCGTGATCCAGGCTCGTTCCGCGATCCCTCCGGATATATCTTCTCGTCAGGCGATCGCATCTTTCGCGCGGTCAATGACGAGGCCCATCGAAATTTCCTGCTCCTGAAATCGTCCGGCGCCTACGACGACCTGATCGAGAAGGGATGGATTATCGGAGCCGAGGAAGTCAGCCCCGACGAGGCTGCGGCGAACAAGCCCCCCGGAGCTTGGCATCTTCTGGAGCATCCAAGACTTCCGTTCGTCTCCTACCCCTATGAATGGCCGTTCGCGCTGCTCAAGCGCGCTGCGCTGTTGCATCTCGACATTCATTTGCGCGCGCTCGAGTTCGATCTCACGCTCTCGGATGCGAGCGCCTACAATGTTCAGTTCTTCGGCGTCAGGCCCGTGTTCATCGATATTCCGTCCTTCGTGCCGTACCGGAACGGCGACTACTGGATCGGCCAGCGCCAATTCGTCGAGCAGTTCGTCAACCCGCTGCTGCTGCGCGCCCTGTTCGGCATCTCGCACAACGCATGGTATCGCGGCGCTCTGGAAGGCATCCCGACCAGCGAGATCGTCGCGCTGATCAGTTGGCCGAAGCGCTGGCTGGCGCCCGATGTGCTGACCAACATCACGCTGCCCGAGCTGTTGCAACGGCGCGCGCGGCGACGCGCAGACGGTCCCTCGCGCGAGGGGAAGCCGTTGCCCAAGGCCGCGCTGCAAATGGTGCTGCGGCGCCTGCGCGGCTGGGTCGCCGGCCTTGTCCCGAAAGACGTCGGGCCCACCGAGTGGCAGCAATATGAGAGTGCGAACACATCGTATGCGGACGACGAGGAGGACGGGAAGCAGGAATTCATCGGCTGCTTCTCGCGCCGGCATGCTCCGCTGCACGCATGGGATGTCGGCTGCAACACGGGCCGGTATTCGCAATCGCTGCTCCAGAACCAGACGCGCTCGGTCATCGGGCTCGACGCCGACCTCAATGCGCTGGAATCCGCGGTCCTACGCGCGACCGACGCCGGCCTATCCTTCCTGCCGCTCTTCAGCGACGCGGCGAATCCCAGCCCCGGCCAGGGCTGGGCGGAGACCGAACGATCGGGCCTGACGTCGCGACGCGGCGCGGACGCGGTGATCGCGCTTGCCATCGTGCATCAATGTGTATAAGAGACAGACAGCGGTCAGTTCGAGCAGGCCCTCGGCCGCCACGCCCGAATCGTGCAGCGCCTCGAGCTCACGCCCTACGGCCGCACGCTATACGAATTCGAAAGACTTGCGAGCTGAACCGGCATGCCGCTGCACCTCCAGGAAAAATCCAATCTGCTGCGCGCGTTGCTGACTGCGACCATCCTGTCGACCTTACCGCTGCTCGACTTCTACGCCGCGAACATGGCCGAGCTGGCGAGCCCCTGGCGGGTGCTGCACTACGCCGCCGGCACGCTGGCCGCCGCTGCAATCCTCGCGACGGGCCTTGCGCTGTTGCTGCGGAAGATTCCGCTGTGGCGGATCCTGCTTGCGACCGGGCTGATGGTCTTCATGTTCTTCGCCTATGATGTCAACCTGATCCAGCACGAGCTGAAGGCCCATCTCGGCGACTGGGCGCCCGCGGCCTGGACCGCGGTGGCGATCGGCACCGGCGCCCTCGCGCTGCGCTTGCTGCGCGAGACTGTGGCCATCACGATCTGCCTTGTCGTATCGCTCGCATTTTCGGCGCCGGCGCTTGCCCGCATCGCGACGATCCTGACGCGGGAGCACCGCGCCCAGGCGCACACCGCTGATAGTAGCGAGCCGGCGGCGGCCAGGTTCAGGATCTCGCCCAATATCTATTGGATCGTGCTGGACGGCTATCCACGGGAGGATGTCCTCAAGGAGGAGTTCGCGTTCGACAACGGCGACTTTATCCGGTCGTTGGCCGCGCTCGATTTCGTCGTGCTCGGCAAGAGCCGCTCCAATTTCCCTTCCACCGTCAACTCGATCTCCAGCACGCTCAATTCCGACTACACCGTCACGGGTGAAGGCGATGCGCTCGAGCCGCTTGCGGTGGAGACGATGCAAGCCATAGTGCGCGGCAAGAGCCGGACGGTGTCTCGCCTCACAACGGCCGGATACAACTATGTCCACTTCGAGAACGGCTACGACTACCTGACCGAATGCGCACCTGACGCGCCGAAATGCGTCCGCGGCAATCTCGGGCTCGACGAGCTCGACATCGCCATCCTGTCCAACACGCCGATCGTCGATCTCATCCTCGAACACCAGCAATCGGCGCCATTCGCCTGGGGCGGCGTGAACGACCTGACCGCGAAACTCGACGCCGTCCGCGCGACGCCGTCACCCTTCTTTCTATATGCGCATGTGCTGGCGCCACATCCGCCGATCCGCTTCACGGCAGACTGCGGCTTTCGCGCCGGCGATCCCGACCTCCAGCACTGGATTCCGACGAAACGTCCGGCCTTCATCGATCAGCTTCGCTGCACCAATTCGCAGACGCTGACGTTGTTGCAGAAGATCGTCCAGTCCGATTCCGACGCGCTGATCATCCTCCAGTCGGACCATGGCACCGCGTTCCGCGGCCAGCTCAAGCGGCCGCCGACCGACTGGTCCGATGCCGACCTGCATGAAAGATTCGGCGCATTGAACGCGATGCGACTGCCTGCGCAATGCCGCGCGGCGGCAGCCGACGACCTCACGCTCGTCGATACATTTCCGCTGGTGTTCTCCTGCCTTGCCGGCAGCACGTTCGAGCGGCATTCTCCGCGATTTTTTGTAACGCCGTATGACGACAACGCGGATTTCGGCCGCGCCGTCGAATATCCGTCCGAACGAGTGAGATGAACGGTGGATAGCGTGGGCAGCCGCGGACATGCGGCGATGTTCGGTGCGGCTTTACCTCTTGCGCAGCTCGCGCGGTTCGGTCAATCGTACCGGCGGATCCAGGAGGGACATTATGAGCGCACACGAAAGCATGGAGCACGCGGAGCATGCCGAGCACGCATCCGGCGAGAACAAGAAGATCGCCCTTCTGATCGCGGTGCTGGCGCTGTTCCTTGCGATCTCGGAGACGCTCGGCAAGGGTGCGCAGACCGAGGCGATCAGCAAGAATGTCGAGGCCGCCAATCTCTGGGCGTTCTTCCAGGCCAAGAGCATCCGCCGCACCGTGGTGCAGACCGCGGCCGAGCAGGGCAAGCTCACGCTGGGCACGGCGTCCGACGACGCCAACAAGGCGGCTATCCAGAAGCAGATCGAGGACTGGCAGAAGACCGCGGCGCGCTATCGCTCCGAGCCGGAGACCGGCGAGGGCACCGAGCAGCTTGCCGAGAAGGCCAAGCACGCCGAGCACGAGCGTGACGAGGCGACGGCAAAGTACCACCACTTCGAGCTGGCCTCGGCCGCCTTCCAGATCGGCATCGTGCTGGCCTCCGCCACCATCATCACCGGCATCATTGCGCTCGCCTATGTCGGCGGCATCCTGACGCTCGCCGGCATGGTGATGACCGCGCTCGGCCTGTGGTGGCCGCATCTGTTGCATTTGCACGGGTAAAGGGGCGGGCGCGAGACGCGTACCACACATACCGCTGGCATGCCCCGGCTTGACCGGGGTATCCGGAGCGGCGCCCCCTCGCCGCTCATCGTCGATGTCTCTGAGATACTGGATTGCCCGCTTTCGCGGACAATGACACCGAGTGCATGGCGGATAGCTACCGCGCCTCGTGCACGCTCTTGCGGAAACGCTGGATCAGGCGGAGCGCCCGGGAGGACCATCCCTCGCCATTGCCGGTGAGGGCATTCTTGATGCGCAGCTTGATCGGCTCGACCAGCGCCGTCGATTTGGCGCGGATCATCATCACGAAATCATAGAGCCGCTCGAACCACGCCATCTCCAGCAGCTTGTCGCGCGTCACGTCGAACACGAAGGCGGTGACGCCGACGCCGAGCAGTTTGGCGAACAGGATCGTGAACACCGCGCTCATCCAGTATTCGTGGGTGAGCAGCCAGAGCCCGACCAGCTTGAGCGGAAACAGCGGGATGATCGGTACGGCGAAGACGATCAGCGTCATCGCCGGCGATAGCGCATCGACTCGTTCGGTCAGCCATTGCTTGAACTGCGCGAGCGGGATCGCGGCGACGACACGCGCCACGATCGGCTCGAGATGATCCCACAGCCAGGCTTCGATCAAAAAGATGATCGCCAGCAGGACCCAGACCGGTTGAAGAAGGCGGCGCAGCATGTCTTTCCCGCCCGATTCGGCTCGGCGCGTCGCCTACATATGGATGGCCCGCTTGCCGACTGCAAGCGCGGCTTCCTTGACGGCCTCGGAGCGGGTCGGATGCGCATGGCAGGTACGGGCGAGGTCTTCCGCGCTGCCCCCAAACTCCATCAGCACACACGCCTCGTGGATCATTTCGCCGGCTTCACGGCCGATAATGTGCACGCCAAGCACGCGATCGGTCTTCGCATCTGCGAGAATTTTCACGAACCCGTCGGTGGTCTGGTTGACCTTGGAGCGGCCGTTGGCGGTAAAGGGAAACTTCCCGACGGTGTAGACCACGCCCGCTTGCCTCAGCTCTTCCTCGGTCTTGCCGACGGAGGATACTTCCGGCGTGGTATACACCACACCTGGGATCACGTCGTAGTTCACGTGACCAGCCTGGCCGGCGAGGATCTCCGCCACCGCAACGCCTTCGTCCTCCGCCTTGTGCGCGAGCATCGGGCCGGCGACGACGTCGCCGATGGCATAGACGCCCTTCAACGTGGTCGCGAAATGGGCATCGATCTGGACGCGGCCGCGATTATCAAGCGCAACGCCGGCTTCCTTCAGCCCGAGACCGTCGGTGTAGGGCACACGGCCGATGCAGACCAGCACGACATCAGCCTCGATGGTCTCGGCCGCACCGCCCGCGGCCGGCTCGATCTTCGCAAGCAATGCCTTGCCGTTGGATTCGACGCCGGTGACCTTCGAGCCCAGCTTGAACGCGAATCCCTGCTTTTCAAGGATGCGTTGAAATTGCCGTGCGACTTCGCCGTCCATGCCCGGCAGGATGCGATCGAGGAATTCGACGACCATGACTTCGGACCCGAGCCTGCGCCACACCGAGCCAAGCTCGAGCCCGATCACGCCGGCGCCGATGACCAGCAACCTGCCCGGCACCTTCTCCAGCGACAGTGCGCCGGTCGACGACACGATGCGCTTCTCGTCGATCTCGATGCCCTTCAGCCGCGCGATGTCCGAGCCGGTGGCGATCACGATGTTCTTGGTCTCGATGACCTGCGACTTGCCGTCCGCGGAGACCTCGACCTTGCCGGTGCCCAGGATCTTGCCGCTGCCCTTGAGCACGTCGACCTTGTTCTTCTTCATCAGGAATTCGACGCCCTTGACGTTGCCGTCAATGCCCTGCTGCTTGAAGTTCATCATCGCCGGAAGCTCGAGCTTCGGCGTCGAGACCGACACGCCCATCTTGGCGAAGGAATGTGCGGCTTCCTCGAACATCTCCGAAGCATGCAGCAGGGCCTTCGATGGCATGCAGCCGATGTTGAGGCAGGTGCCGCCGAGCGTGGGGTTCTTTTCGACCACGGCGACTTTCATGCCGAGCTGGCTCGCGCGCACCGCGCAGACATAACCGCCCGGTCCGGTGCCGATGACGACGAGATCGTAGGTAGCCATGAGAGGAAGTCCCGTAATTTAGCGTGAGAAGACGTGTCAGCGTCCGCCGGACACGTCGAGAATGGCTGAGGTGACGTAGGAGGCATCGTCGGACATCAGCCAGACGATGGCATTGGCGATTTCCTCGGCGGTGCCGACGCGCTTCATCGGCACCATATGGGCCAGACGATGGGCGCGGTCGGGCTCGCCGCCGGCGGCGTGGATTTCGGTATCGATCAGGCCCGGGCGGATGCCCGCGACGCGAATGCCTTCGCCGGCGACCTCGTAGCCGAGGCCGACGGTGAAGGAATCGATCGCGCCCTTGGAGGCGGCATAGTCGACATAGGTGTTCGGCGAGCCGAGCTTGGCAGCGACCGACGACAGGTTGACGATCACGCCGCCCTTGCCGCCATGCTTGGTCGACATGCGTTTGACCGCCTCGCGCGCGCAGAGGATGGAGCCGGTGACGTTGACCGCCATCACACGCTGGATGCGCTCGGCCGACATCTCGTCGACGCGCACCCCGCTCTTGCCGACAATGCCGCCATTGTTGACGAGAGCCCCTAACGTGCCGAACTGGTCGGCGGCCTTGAACAGCGCGAGGATATCGCTTTCCTCGGCAACATCGCACTTCACCGCGATTGCCTTGCCGTTCTTGGCTTCGATCGCGGCTACGACCTCGTCGGCAGCCTGCTTGTTGCTTGCATAGCCGACGACCACGCGAAAGCCGCGCGCCGCCGCTGCCAGCGCAGTGGCGCGGCCGATGCCACGGCTGCCGCCGGTGATGATCGCAACCTTGTCCGTCACGCTCGCCTCCATCCTTGCGCACAGGCCGTCGCCCCTGCAGGCGACGGCACTTTCAAGACTTTGGGTGTCAGAGGTCCAGCACCAGCCGCGCCGGATCTTCCAGGCTCTCCTTGACACGGACCAGGAATGTCACGGCTTCCTTGCCGTCGATCACGCGGTGATCATAGGACAGCGCCAGATACATCATCGGGCGGACCTCGACCTTGCCGCCGATCACCATCGGCCGCTCCTGGATCTTGTGCATGCCGAGGATGCCGGACTGCGGCGCGTTCAGGATCGGCGTCGACATCAGCGAGCCATAGATGCCGCCATTGGTGATGGTGAAGGTGCCGCCCTGCATCTCCTCGATCTTGAGCTGGCCGTCACGCGCGCGGCGACCGAAATCGGCAATGCCCTTCTCGATGTCGGCGATCGACTTCTGATCGCAGTCGCGGACAACGGGAACGACAAGTCCCTTGTCGGTGCCGACCGCGACGCCGATGTGATAGTAGTTCTTGTAGATCAGGTCGGTGCCGTCGATCTCGGCGTTGACCGCCGGGATGTCCTTCAGCGCCTGCACCACCGCCTTGGTGAAGAAGCCCATGAAGCCGAGCTTGGAGCCGTGCTTCTTCTCGAACACGTCCTTGTAGTGCGCGCGCAGCGCCATGACGTTGGTCATGTCGACCTCGTTGAAGGTCGTCAGCATCGCAGCCGTGTTCTGCACGTCCTTGAGGCGCCGCGCGATGGTCTGGCGCAGGCGGGTCATCTTGACGCGTTCCTCTCGCGCGGCGTCGTCGGCGGGCGACGGCGCACGGACCTGCACGGCAGCGGCCGGCTGGTTGACCGGGGTCGGCGCGGAGGCGGCGCGCTCGATCGCGGCGAGCATGTCGCCCTTGGTGACGCGACCGTCCTTGCCGGAGCCCGGAACGGTCGAGGCATCAATGCCGGTCTCGGCCGAGAGCTTTCGCACCGACGGGGCGAGCGGCGCATCGGCGGGCGCGGCCTTGGGCGCTGCAGGTGCAGGAGCCGCGGCCGGCGCGGCGGCAGCGGCAGGCTTGGCGGGAGCGGCAGCCGGCTTGGCGGCGCCGGCGCCACCCGTGATCTGTCCGAGCAGCGCACCCACCGCAACGGTCGCACCGTCAGCAGCGATGATCTCGCTGAGCGTGCCGGCCGAGGGCGCGGGCACTTCGATGGTGACCTTGTCGGTCTCGAGCTCCACCAAGGGCTCGTCGACGGCGACGGGATCGCCGGCCTTCTTGAACCAGCGCCCGATGGTGGCTTCGGTGACGGATTCGCCGAGCGTCGGCACACGAATTTCAGTCATGGTCTTTTCCTTAAGGAGATCGCTTGTGCGGTCATGAATTGGGATGTCACCGTCGCGCGAATGCGAGCGACCCACTACGCCGCAACCCTCGTCAGAACGAACGTCGCGGAGCACTGGATACCCCGCTCTCGCGGGGCATGACGCAGTCCAAAATTGTTTAGCTCAACGCTTCGTCGAGGAACGCCTTGAGCTGCGCCTGGTGCTTCGACATCAAGCCGGTCGCGGTCGCGGCGGAGGCGGCGCGGCCGACATAGCGCGGACGCCGGCTTACGCCGTTCACCTGGTTGAGCACCCATTCGAGATAGGGCTCGATGAAGTGCCACGCACCCATGTTGCGCGGCTCCTCCTGGCACCAGATCACCTCGGCCTTCTTGAAGCGAGCGAGCTCCTGAACCAGCGCCTTCAGCGGCACCGGATAGAGCTGCTCGACACGCATCAGGTAGATGTCGTCGATGCCACGCTTCTCGCGCTCCTCGTAGAGGTCGTAATAGACCTTGCCCGAGCACAGCACGAGGCGGCGGATCTTCTCGTCCGGCACCAGCTTGGTGGCCTCGCTCGGCTGCATCTGGGCGTCATCATAGAGGATGCGGTGGAACGTCGTGCCCTTGGCGAGCTCGTCGAGCCGCGACACCGCACGCTTGTGCCGCAACAGCGACTTCGGCGTCATCAGGATCAGCGGCTTGCGGATCTCGCGATGGAGCTGGCGGCGCAAAACGTGGAAGTAGTTCGCCGGCGTGGTCGGATAGACCACCTGCATGTTGTCTTCCGCGCACATCTGCAGGTAGCGCTCGAGGCGCGCCGAGGAGTGCTCGGGTCCCTGGCCCTCATAGCCATGCGGCAGCAGACAGACGAGGCCCGACATGCGCAGCCATTTGCGCTCGCCGGAGGAGATGAACTGGTCGAACAGCACCTGCGCGCCGTTGGCGAAATCGCCGAACTGGGCTTCCCACAGCGCCAGCGCATTCGGCTCGGCCAGCGAGTAGCCGTATTCGAAGCCGAGCACGGCTTCTTCCGACAGCAGCGAGTTGATGACCTCGTAATGACCCTGCTCGACGCCGAGATGGTTGAACGGCGTGTAGCGGCTCTCGTCCTCCTGGTCGATCAGCACCGAATGGCGCTGCGAGAAGGTGCCGCGCTCGCAGTCCTGGCCGGACAGGCGGACATGACGACCTTCCTCCAGCAGCGAGCAGAACGCCAGCGCCTCGCCGGTCGCCCAGTCGATACCGACGCCGTTGTCGATGGCCTTGGCGCGGTTATCGAGGAAGCGCTGGATGGTGCGGTGAACGCGAAAACCGTCCGGCACCTTGGTGATCTTGCGGCCGATGTCCTTCAGCGTGGCGGTCTCGACGCCGGTGACGCCGCGCCGCGCATCCTCTTCCTGGTCGGCGATCTTGAAGCCCGCCCACTTGCCGTCGAGCCAGTCGGCCTTGTTCGGCTTGTAGCTGGTGCCGGCCTCGAACTCGGCATCGAGCCGGGCGCGCCAGTCGGCTTTCAGCTTGTCGACCTCACCCTCGGTGACCACGCCTTCGGCGATCAGGCGCTTGGCGTAGAGCGTGAGGGTCGAGGGATGGGCCGCGATCCGCTTGTACATGACCGGCTGGGTGAAGGCCGGCTCGTCGCCCTCATTGTGGCCGTAGCGGCGATAACACCACATGTCGATGACGACAGGCTTGTGGAACTTCTGCCGGAATTCGGTCGCGACCTTGGCCGCGAACACCACGGCTTCCGGATCGTCGCCGTTGACGTGGAAGATCGGCGCGTCGATCATCTTCGCGACGTCGGACGGGTAAGGCGACGAACGCGAATAGCGCGGATAGGTGGTGAAGCCGATCTGGTTGTTGACGATGAAGTGCACCGAGCCACCGGTACGATAGCCCTTCAGATCAGACAGGCCAAAGCATTCCGCCACCACGCCCTGGCCGGCGAACGCCGCGTCGCCATGCATCAACAGCGGCATCACCGAGATGCGCATGTCCGGCGGATCGCCATGCTGGTCCTGCTTGGCGCGCACCTTGCCGAGCACCACGGGATCGACGATCTCGAGATGCGAGGGGTTGGCGGTGAGTGACAGATGGATGCGGTTGCCGTCGAACTCGCGGTCCGAGGACGCGCCGAGGTGATACTTGACGTCGCCGGAGCCTTCGACTGCGTCGGGATTGGCCGAGCCACCCTTGAACTCATGAAACAGCGCGCGGTGGGCCTTGCCCATGACCTGGGTCAGCACGTTGAGGCGGCCGCGATGCGGCATGCCGACGACGATCTCCTTCACGCCGAGATTGCCGCCGCGCTTGATGATCTGCTCGAGTGCAGGGATCAGCGACTCGCTGCCGTCGAGACCAAATCGCTTGGTGCCGGTGAACTTGGTATCGCAGAACTTCTCGAAGCCTTCGGCTTCGACCAGCTTCGTGAGGATGGCGCGGCGGCCTTCGGGAGTAAAGGAGATCTCCTTGTCCGGCCCCTCGATGCGCTCCTGGATCCAGGCCTTTTGCGCGGCATTGCTGATGTGCATGAACTCGACGCCGAGCGTCTGGCAGTAGGTGCGCTCGCAGATCGCGACGATCTCGCGCAGATTGCCGTATTCGAGGCCAAGCACGTGATCGAGGAATATCCTGCGGTCGAAATCGGCCTCGCTGAAACCGTAGGTGCGCGGGTCGAGCTCCTCGCGGTTGCGCTGCGCCTCGATGCCGAGCGGATCGAGCTTGGCATGGAAATGGCCGCGCATGCGGTAGGCGCGGATCAGCATCAAGGCGCGGACCGAATCGCGGGTAGCCTGGAGCACGTCGGCCGAGGAGAGATCGGCCCCCTTGGCCTGCGCCTTGGCGGCGATCTTGGCGCCAACCGTCTTCTCGACCTGGGCCCAGTTGCCGTCGAGCGCCGAGGTCAGATCGTCCTGGGGCGTGACCGGCCAGTTGTCCCGGGCCCAGGACGGCCCTTCCGCATTCTTGCGGACGTCGGCCGGCTGGTCCTTCAGGCTCTGGAAGAATTCCTGCCACTCGACGTCAACCGAGGCGGGGTCTTGCTCGTAGCGGGCGTAGATTTCGTCGATGTAGGTGGCGTTGGTGCCCTGCAAAAAAGATGAGAGGGCAAAGGCTGCGTTCGCGTCCTGGCGAGACATACTTGAGTTCCTGGCGATTTCGGTTCGCGCAAATGAAAACGGCGCTGACCCCGATCCTCCGGCAGCGGATCGGCGTATCAGGCACCGTTTACCCTATCTGTTGCGAACTTTCGCCCGGAAAAGCACCAAGAACTGAATTAGCTTTTCAACTTTTCGGCAAGGGTATGTCCGAGCCGTGCGGGGGACGGAGAGACAGTAATCCCGGCCGATTTCATTGCTTCGGTCTTGGAACCGGCGTCGCCCTTGCCGCCCGAGATGATCGCGCCGGCGTGGCCCATGCGGCGACCCGGAGGTGCGGTAACACCAGCGATGAACCCGACCATCGGCTTCTTGCGACCGCGCTTGGCCTCGTCTTTGAGGAACTGGGCGGCGTCCTCCTCGGCGGAACCGCCGATCTCGCCGATCATGATGATCGACTCGGTCTTGGGGTCGGCCAGCAGCATTTCCAGGACGTCGATGAACTCGGTGCCCTTGACCGGGTCGCCGCCAATGCCGACCGCGGTGGTTTGGCCGAGGCCTTCCTGCGAGGTCTGGAACACGGCTTCATAGGTCAGGGTGCCGGAGCGGGAGACGATGCCCACGCTGCCGGTCTTGAAGATATTGGCGGGCATGATGCCGATCTTGCATTCGCCGGCAGTCATGACGCCCGGGCAGTTCGGCCCGATCAGGCGCGACTTGGAGCCGACGAGCGAGCGCTTCACGCGCACCATGTCAATCACCGGAATGCCCTCGGTGATGCAGACGATCAGCGGGATCTCGGCATCGATGGCCTCGCAGATCGCGTCCGCTGCGCCCGGCGGCGGCACGTAGATCACCGACGCGTCGGCGCCGGTCTTCTCGCGCGCCTCGCGCACGGTGTCGAACACCGGCAGGCCCAGATGCGTCGCGCCGCCTTTGCCGGGCGAGGTGCCGCCGACCATCTTGGTGCCGTAGGCAATCGCGGCCTCGGAATGGAAGGTGCCGTTCTTGCCGGTGAAGCCCTGGCAGATGACCTTGGTGTTCTTGTCGATCAGGATGGACATGAGGTCTGCTTTCGCGAACTAACTTTAGTGGATGCGACGATAGACGCCGGTGAGCACGTCGGCCCAGCCTTCCGCGTCCGGCGAGAACTGGATCTTCAACGAGTAGGAATTGTCGTCGATGATCTCGTAGACGTGGCGCGCATTGCCGCGCAGCGAGCCGCGCACCAGCGTCAGGGTCTTGCCGACCCAGCCGCCGGAGGCGGGCGAGGGCGGCGTGTAGCCGAGCGAGTCGTACCAGAACAATTTGTAGGTCCGGTCGTCGCGGTCGTAGGTGAAGATGCCGTGGGTGGCAAAGATCTCCTTGCCATCGCGCATCTGGACACCGTCCTGGATCAGATAGAAGCCGTTGAGATCCATGCGCGCCACCGTGCGCGAGGTCGCCGGCCCGCCGGCATTCCAGCGCGACGGGTAGACCATCTCCTCGCCATCCCATTCACCGGCGAACGCAGCGAGACGCGCGTGTTCCGGCAGCGGAGATGATTGAGCGAGATGATCCTGGGGCATGGCCTAGCCTCCCTTGACGGCCTTCACGATCTTCTGCGCGGCGTCATCGAGATTGTCGGCCGGCACGACGTTCAGGCCTGATTCACGGATGATCTTCTTGCCGAGCTCGACATTGGTACCTTCGAGGCGGACCACCAGCGGGACGCTGAGGCCGACTTCGCGCACCGCAGCCGTGACGCCTTCGGCGATCACGTCACACTTCATGATACCACCGAAGATGTTGACCAGAATGCCCTTCACGTTCGGGTCGGCGGTGATGATCTTGAAGGCGGCGGCGACCTTTTCCTTGCTGGCGCTGCCGCCGACGTCGAGGAAGTTGGCCGGCGCCATGCCGTAGAGCTTGATGATGTCCATCGTCGCCATGGCAAGGCCGGCGCCGTTGACCATGCAGCCGATATTGCCGTCGAGCGTGACGTAGTTGAGATCGTATTTCGAGGCCTCGATCTCCTTGGCGTCCTCTTCGGTCTCGTCGCGCAGCGCCACCACTTCGGGATGACGGAACAGCGCGTTGTCGTCGAAGGAGACCTTGGCGTCGAGCACGCGAAGCTGGCCCTGCTTGGTCACGACCAGCGGGTTGATCTCCAGCATCGACATGTCCTTGGCGACGAAGGCGGCAAAGAGCTGCGCGGTGAGCTTTTCCGCCTGCTTGGCGAGATCGCCGGACAGGTTCAGCGCCTTGGCGACGGTGCGGCCGTGATGGCCCATGATGCCGGTCGCCGGATCGACCGAGAAGGTGACGATCTTCTCGGGCGTGTTGTGCGCGACGTCCTCAATGTTGACGCCGCCTTCGGTCGACACCACGAAGGAGACCCGCGAGGTCTCGCGGTCGACCAGGATCGAGAGGTAGAATTCCTTGTCGATGTCGGAGCCGTCCTCGATGTAGAGGCGGTTGACCTGCTTGCCGGCGGGGCCGGTCTGCACGGTCACGAGCGTGGCGCCGAGCATCTGCTTGGCGAACTCGGCAACTTCACCTGCCGACTTGGCGATGCGGACGCCGCCCTTGTCGCCGGCCGAAGCCTCCTTGAACTTGCCCTTGCCGCGGCCGCCGGCATGGATCTGGCTCTTCACCACCCAGACCGGGCCCGGGAGAGCTTTCGCCGCCGCCTCCGCGTCAGCCGCCTTCAGGACCGGAACGCCCTTGGAGATCGGCACGCCGAACTCATTCAAAAGCGCTTTGGCCTGGTACTCATGGATATTCATCTGGTCGCTCCCTGAACCCGCGCGTGGTGACCTCGGGGGTTCACCTCTACTTGCCGTCTGGCATACCATATACCAGCACGACTGCAACCCGGAATCTTCTGGACTCTGGACTGCCGGACCCGGGAACCGCCCGAACGGGGCCCCGGACATGAAAGCGCCGAGGATCGGGTCCGATCCTCGGCGAGATTTTTTCCGATCAGCGGCCCAGAAGGTCGGGCGCGATCTTCTTGCAGGCGTCGACCAGGCCGGACACCGCGCCGACCGACTTGTCGAAGGCCTCGCGGTCCTTGCCGGCGAGCTCGATCTCGACGACGCGCTCGACGCCCTTGGCGCCGATGACGACGGGCACGCCGACATACATGTCCTTCACGCTGTATTCGCCGTTGAGATACGCGGCACAGGGCAGCACGCGCTTCTTGTCCTTCAGATAGCTCTCGGCCATCGCGATCGCGGAAGCCGCCGGCGCATAGAAGGCCGAGCCGGTCTTCAGCAGGTTGACGATCTCGGCGCCGCCGTTGCGGGTGCGATCGACGATCTCGTCGAGGCGCGCCTGCGAGGTCCAGCCTATCTTGACGAGGTCGGGCAGCGGAATGCCGGCGACGGTGGAGTACTTCACAAGCGGCACCATGGTGTCGCCGTGGCCGCCGAGCACGAAGGCGGTGACGTCCTCGACGGAGACGTTGAACTCGTCGGCCAGGAAATAGCGGAAGCGCGCCGAATCCAGCACGCCGGCCATGCCGACGACCTTCTTGTGCGGCAGGCCGGAAGCCTTCTGGAGCGCCCAGACCATCGCGTCGAGCGGGTTGGTGATGCAGATGACGAACGCGTCGGGGGCGTACTTCTTGATGCCGGCACCGACCTGCTCCATGACCTTGAGGTTGATGGAGAGGAGGTCGTCGCGGCTCATGCCGGGCTTGCGCGGCACGCCGGCGGTGACGATGCAGACCTTGGCGTTGTCGAGCGCCTCGTAGGAGTTCGCGCCGGAATAGCGCGCGTCGAAACCGTCGACCGGCGAGGACTGTGCGATGTCGAGCGCCTTGCCCTGCGGCACACCCTCGGCGATGTCGAACATCACCACGTCGCCGAGTTCTTTCAGGCCGATGAGATGAGCCAACGTTCCGCCGATCTGACCGGAGCCAATCAAAGCAATCTTGTCGCGCGCCATGTGAACCTGTCCTTTAGACACGTAAGGAGGGGAAAACTGAGACGGGTGGTTATCCCTTTCGCCTCCCCCGTTCAAGTCGCCGAATGCTCAATTGTCGGGCTTGCCGAGAATCGGGGCGCGCAACGATAACGCCGTCATTCCGGGGCGTCCGCGCCATTGCGCCGGCCAACCCGGAATCCCGAAGTTGTGGTGCGGGACTCCGGGTTCGCGCTGACGCGCCCCCGGGGAATGACGGCGTGGTGAAATAGGACTTAAGTCTCGACCAGGCCCTTGGTGGAGCCGCTGGCGGTGGAATCCTTGCGGCCGTGCGGCTGCGCCAGATAGGATTCCGAGCTCATCTCGATCAGGCGCGAGGACGTCCGCTTGAATTCGTTGGCCTCGTTGCCTTCGTTCGCCAGGTACAGCGACACCGGATCGGCTTCCGCCGAGGCCATCAACTTCACGGCATTGTCATAGAGCGCGTCGATCAACGTGATGAAGCGCTTGGCGGCGTTGCGCTCGGCGACGTCCATCACTGGAATATGGTCGACCAGGATGGTGTGATAGTCGTGCGCGAGCCTTAGGTAGTCGGATGCGCCAAGCGGCTTCTCGCAGAGGTCGGCGAACGAGAACCGCGCCACGCCGTGCGCCGAACACGGCACGTGCAGGATGCGACCCTTGATCGAAATATCGCGCGACTTGCATTTGGCATGGCCGGTCATCTTCGCCCAGGCGCGATCGAGCGCGGCATCGGCGTCGGCATCGGCCGGCACCAGCCACATCTTCACGCCCTGAAGTTTCTCCAGCCGGAAATCGGTGCGCGCATCGAGCCGCAGCACGTCCATGTGATCATTGATCTGCGCGATGAACGGCAGGAACAGCGCGCGGTTGAGTCCGCCCTTGTAGAGATCGTCGGGAGCGACGTTCGACGTTGCAACCACCACCGTGCCGAGCTCGAACAGTTTTGCGAACAGCCGGCCCAGGATCATCGCATCCGCGATGTCGGTGACGTGGAATTCGTCAAAGCAGAGCAGCCAGCTCTCCTCGAAGATCGCGTTCGCCGTCAGCGCGATGACATCTCCATCGGCGATCTCGCCGCGCGCGATGTTCTGGCGATAGCCGTAGATGCGCTCATGCACCTCGGCCATGAATTCGTGGAAATGCGCGCGGCGCTTGTGCGCGACGGCGGAGTGCTGAAAGAACAGGTCCATCAGCATCGTCTTGCCACGCCCGACCTCGCCATGGATGTAGAGCCCGCGGGGCGCATCGTCCTTGTCGCCGTTTTTGAAGAGACGGCCGAACAGGCCCTGCTTGCGCTGCGGCTTGTAGTTCGCAAGCCGCTGGTCCAGCGCCGCATAGGCCTCTACGACTTCGGCCTGGGCAGCATCCGGCTCGATCGCGCCAGAGGAGACCAGCGCCTGGTATTCGCTTCGGAACGATGAATTGGGGGTGGAGAGCATGGCCCCTTACCGCCAGAGACCGGCCGAAAATGCAAGCCGAGAATTGGTGCCAGGGGGTATGCGCTGGTGGGGTTACGGCGCCGTTAAGGCGCCGTATTCTGGAATGCCAGCGTCAACGGAGGCTTCCGGCGGCGTCGACGGCCTACGCGCACAGGTCGTAGGAATCCTCGACGATGTACGGCCCGCCGCCGGTGGATGCGCGCGAGGAGAACAGCACGAAACGTTCGGCCGTGAACACCTTGCTCGGGAAATAACCGCGCAGCGAGAGATAGTCCGCGACGTCCTGGTCCGAGGCATCGTGCAGCCGCGCCAGCGTGACGTGCGGGATGAATTTGCGCCCCTCCGGATCGAGGCCGATGCGCTGCATCATCCGCTCCAGCTCGGCCTGCAATTCCATCAGCGGCTTGCTCGGCGCGATGGTTGCGACCACCGCGCGCGGCTTGCGGCCGCCGAAGCTCGTGAGCCCCTGCACCTTCACCTCGAACGGCTTGCGGTCGACGCGAAACAGCATCGAGGCGATCTCGTTGGCGGAAATGCCGTCGATGTCGCCGATGAAGCGCAAGGTGACGTGATAATTTTCGGGATCGATCCAGCGGGCGCCGGGAAGGCCGCCCCGCAAGTTGGAAAGCGTCTGACCGACCTCGGCCGGGATTTCCAGACCAGTAAACAAGCGTGGCATCGTTGAGCACTCCCGATGCTTGGACATGCGCCTTGAAAAGGACCATATCCAAATTAGAGCCGGTGACGAATCACCGGTAACCTGATTCCTATCGCAGTTATGTGACTCTGCGAAGCAGTGCGCGGGCTACCCCGGGAAAACCCTGGGAATTAGGGTTAGTATTGCCTGCTTTTCAACGCCGTTGCCCGCTTATCGTGCCGAGGAATGCCTCGACGGTAGGCATCATGTTCTTGACGATGATGTCGACGCCCGCAGCGGTGGGATGAATGCCGTCGGCCTGGTTGAGCTTGGCATCGGCCGCGACGCCGTCGAGGAAGAACGGATAGAGCGGCACCTCGAATTTCTTCGCCAGATCCGGATAAATCGAATTGAAGCGCGCGGCATAGTCGGCCCCGTAGTTCGGCGGCGCCAGCATGCCGCACAGCATCACCGCGACGCCGCGCGCCTTCAGCCGCGCCACGATGTCGCTGAGCGCTGCGCGCGTAACGTCGGGGTCGAGCCCGCGCAGCGCATCGTTGGCGCCGAGCTCGACGATGACCCCTTCGGTTCCCTCCGGCACCGACCAATCGAGCCGGTCGCGGCCACCGGACGAAGTGTCGCCGGACACCCCGGCATTGATCATATCGACGGCTACACCCTTGTCTTGCAAGGCCTTTTGGAGCTTCATGGGAAATGCGTCCTGGCCCTGCAGGCCGAGGCCGGCGCTCAAGGAATCGCCGAGCACGACGAGCTTGACCGGCGGTTTGGCCTGCGCATCGGCGCTGGCAATCCCCGTCATCAAACCGATCATCAACACGGCTATGTGCATGAACAATCCGTAACGCCTCTCGACCGGATGTGCGGAGTTGCCATATGACCGGACCATGGACAGTCGCATCGAATCCTCTTCGCTGGCCGGCACGACGCCGGACACCATCTCCATCGCCAACGTCAATCTCTCACTGGGTACGGGCGCGGCACGCGTTCACATTCTCAAGGATATCAGCCTTCGGGTCGGCCGTAGTGAAGCGATCGGCCTGATCGGCCCGTCAGGCTCGGGCAAATCCACGCTACTGATGGTGATGGCGGGGTTGGAGCGTCCTGATAGCGGAGAGGTGGTGGTCAGCGGCACGCCTTTCAATGCCCTCGACGAGGACGCGCTCGCCCGCTTCCGCGGCCGCGAGGTCGGCATTGTCTTCCAGTCGTTTCACCTGATCCCGACCATGACGGCGCTGGAGAACGTCGCGGTGCCGCTCGAGCTCGCCGGCAATCCGGATGCGGCCAAGCGCGCCGCGCAGGAGCTGCAATCGGTCGGGCTCGGCGATCGCCTGCATCACTATCCCTCGCAACTTTCCGGCGGCGAGCAGCAGCGTGTCGCGCTCGCCCGCGCGCTGGCGCCGGACCCTGCGATCCTGGTCGCCGACGAACCCACCGGCAATCTCGACGAAGCGACAGGCAAGCAGATCGTCGATCTCATCTTCGGCAAGCATGCCGAGCGCGGCATGACCCTGGTGCTGGTGACCCATGATTCCTCGCTCGCGCATCGCTGCGATCGCGTGATCCGCCTGCGCTCCGGGCGCATCGATACGCAATATTCCCAGCCATGACCCTCGCCGCCGAACCGTTCGCGCCAAAACCGTTCGCGCGAAGCGGCGCGGCCGCGCTGTCGCTGCGCTATGCGCTACGCGAACTGCGTGGAGGCCTGCGCGGCTTCTACGTCTTCATCGCCTGCATCGCGCTCGGCGTGATGGCGATTGCCGGTGTCGGCTCGGTCGCGGCGAGTCTCAGCGAGGGCTTGGCGCGCGAGGGACGTACGCTGCTCGGCGGCGACGCTTCGTTCGTGCTGTTCCAGCGCGAGGCAAAGCCAGAGGAGATCGCTTTCCTGCGTTCGCGCGGCACGGTGTCGACCGCCGCAACCTTGCGCGGCATGGCGCGCGCGGCCGACGGCAAGCTCGCGCTGGTCGAGATGAAGGCGGTCGACGGCAATTACCCGATGCTCGGCCAGTTGACGCTGACGCCGCAATTGCCGCTGTCCGATCTTCTGGCGCAGCGCGACGGCGCGTTCGGTGCCGCCGCGGATCCGACGCTGCTGGCGCGGCTTTCCCTTGGGAACGGCGACCACGTCACCATCGGCAATGCGACCTTCCAGATCCGCAGCGCGGTCGAGGCCGAGCCCGACAAGCTCGCCGGCGGCATCGGCTTCGGCCCGCGTTTCCTGATCAGCGAGCAAGCCTTGCGCGCCACCGGCTTGATCCAGCCCGGCAGCCTGGTGCGCTGGGTGTATCGCGTCAAACTGCCTGACAGTGCCAACAGCGAGCGCGCCACCGAGGCGTTTATCAGCGACGCCCGCAACGCGGCGCCGCAGGCTGGCTGGGAGATCCGCAGCCGCTCCAATGCATCGCCGCAACTCGAGCGCAATATCAGCCGCTTCACCCAGTTCCTGACGCTGGTCGGCCTCGCCGCCCTCTTGGTCGGAGGCGTCGGTGTCGCCAATGCCGTGAAGAGCCATATCGACCGCCGGCTCGAGGTCATTGCCGCGTTCAAGGCCGTTGGCGCCACCGGACGCGACGTGTTCGGCATTTATTTTGTGCAAGTCATCCTGCTCGCCGGGATCGGCTCGATGATCGGGCTCGCACTTGGCGCAGCGCTTCCCTTCGCCATCGTCGGCCTGTTCGGAAAGCTGTTGCCGCTGCCGGTGATTCCGGCCGTGCATGCCGACGAGCTGGCGCTCTCCTTCGTCTATGGCCTGCTCACCGCGCTCGCCTTCGGCTTGTGGCCGCTCGGACGCGTCCATGACGTGCCGGTGGCCGCGCTGTTTCGCGACACGATCAGCGCCGAATGGCACCGGCCGCGCTGGCGCTATCTCGCCTTCATGGCCGTGGTGGTCGCGCTGCTCGTCGCGGTCGTGATCGGGCTCTCCTTCGACAAGCGCATCGCCACGGTGTTCGTGCTCTCGTCTGTCGTGGTGTTTGCGGTGCTGCGCGGCATTGCAGGCCTCTTGATGACGATCGCGCGGCGATTGCCGCGCACACGGCTACCGATGCTGCGGCTCGCGATCGCCAACATCCACCGTCCCGGCGCGCTGACCCCGTCGGTGGTGCTGTCGCTGGGGCTGGGGCTCGCCGTGCTGGTCACCATCACTCAGATCGACGGCAATCTGCGCCGGCAGTTTCTCGCGGCGCTGCCGGATCGGGCGCCATCGTTCTACTTCATCGACATCCCGAGCGCGCAGGCCGAGCAGTTCGACGGCTATCTGCGCCAGATCGCGCCGGGGGCGAAAGTCGAGGACGTGCCGATGCTGCGCGGCCGCATCGTCGCCGCGCGCGGCGTCAAGGCCGAGGAGCTGAAGCCCGCGACCGACGCCGAATGGGTGCTGCAGAGCGACCGCGGCCTGACCTATACCAGCGAGCTGCCGAAGGGCTCCAAGGTGGTCGAGGGCGAATGGTGGAGCGCCGACTATTCCGGCCCCCCGCTGGTCTCGATGGAGAAGAAGATTGCCGACGGGCTCGGACTCAAGCTTGGCGACGAGGTCGTCGTCAACGTGCTCGGCCGCGACATCCCGGCGAAGATCAGCAATTTGCGCAACATCGACTGGCAGGGGCTCGGCATCAATTTCGTTCTGGTGTTCTCGCCCAATGCCTTCAAGGGCGCGCCACATACCCACATCGCGACGCTGACCGAGCAGGGCGGCGATGCCGCCGGCGACGGCAGGATCATCAAAGAGGTCGCCGACGCCTATCCGATGGTGACGAGCGTGCGGGTCCGCGAGGTCATGGAGACGGTCGGCTCGGTCGTCACCAATCTCACGCTCGCGATCCGCGGCGCCAGCGCGGTGACGTTGATCTCCGCCATCCTGGTGCTGGGCGGCGCGCTCGCCGCCGGCCATCGCCACCGGGTCTATGACGCCGTGATCCTGAAGACGCTGGGTGCAACGCGGCTGCGGCTGCTCGGCGCCTATGCGCTCGAATATCTCCTGATCGGGCTTGCCACCGCCGTGTTCGGCGTCATTGCGGGCAGCATCGCGGCCTGGATGATCGTGACCCGGCTGATGACGCTGAGTTTCGTCTGGCAGGCCGGCAGCGCGGCCGGCGTGGTCGCCTCCGCGCTCGTCGTCACGGTCGGACTCGGGCTTGCCGGCACGCTGCTGGCGTTGAACCAAAAGCCCGCCACGGTGTTGCGGAATTTGTGACAATTTGAAGCGGGTGGCTGCGCGGTACCCCAATCCCCCGGATTTTCGGGGTTAACGACGTCCGCGCGCCAGACTTGCGCCATGGCGACATTCAGCCGCGCGTGAACGCTTGCAGCGAATGTGTTAGTTTCCCACATATCGAGTGGGTGCGGATGCCCGATTGTTAGCCAAAATTAATGTCGGCAGGCATGGGTATCCGGGATAGAATTTTGACGACCCGGCGGCATCAACCCTTGTGCCGGCCGGCCAACCAATGGGAATTCGACCATGTCGGACCTAGACCGCAACTACGCTTCTCCTTTCGGCAGGGCCGCCGGGCGTGTCGACGCCGCGACGGTCGATGCTGGCCTGCGCGCATACATGCTGCGCATCTACAATTACATGAGCATCGGTCTGGCCATCACCGGCCTCGCCGCGCTCGGTGTCTACATGGCGGCCGTGACCAACGACCCGTCGGGCGCCGCCGCCAAGATCGGCAACGCGTTCCTGACGCCGTTCGGCTACGCGATGTTCGTCAGCCCGCTGAAATGGCTGTTCATCCTGGCGCCACTCGCCATGGTGTTCGTGATCTCGGCCGGCATCAACCGCCTGGCCCCCTCGACCGCCCAGATCCTGTTCTGGGTGTTCTCGGCGCTGATGGGCATCTCGCTGTCCTCGATCTTCCTGGTGTTCACGCACACCTCGATCGTGCGGGTGTTCTTCATCACCGCGGCCACCTTCGGCGCGCTGAGCCTCTACGGCTACACCACCAAGCGTGACATGACCGGGATGGGATCGTTCCTGTTCATGGGGCTGATCGGCATCATCATCGCAAGCCTCGTCAACCTGTTCCTGGCGAGCTCGGCGCTGCAGTTCATCGTGTCGGTGGGCGGCGTGCTGGTGTTCGCGGGCCTCACCGCCTGGGACACCCAGCGGCTGAAGAACGACTACATCTACGGCTACGCCTCGGCCGGCGGCGACATTGCCGAACGCGCGGCGATCACCGGTGCGCTGTCGCTGTATTTGAACTTCATCAACCTGTTCACGCTGCTGCTGCAGCTCCTCGGCCAGCGCGACTAGGCTCTGAGACGAGTGAACGACACGAACCCCGGCCGCAAGGCCGGGGTTTTTGTTTGGCTAGGAGCACGCCACACACCCACTGTCATCACCCGCGAAAGGCGAAAGCGGCTTCGCTCTTTCGGCAAACGCGCGGAGCCTTTAAGCTACCTCCATGTCCGCACCTGAAATCAGGCCCACAACCGAGGCCGACCTTCCCGCCATCACCGCCATCTACGAGCACGCCGTGCGCCACGGCACCGCGACGTTCGAGCTCGAACCGCCCGACCTCGCCGAGATGACGCGCCGCTACAAGGCACTGACGGATGGCGGCTATCCCTATTTCGTCGCCGAGCTCGATGGCCGCATCGCCGGTTACGCCTATGCTGGCGCCTACCGGCCGCGGCCGGCCTATCGCTTCACGGTGGAGAACTCGATCTATCTCGAGCCGTCATTCCATCGCCGCGGCATCGGCTCGGCGCTGTTGCAGCGGCTGCTCGTCGAATGCGAGGCGCGCGGCTTCCGCCAGATGATCGCCGTGATCGGCGATTCCGCCAATGCCGGCTCGATCGGCGTGCACACCAGCGCCGGCTTCAAGATGATCGGCACGCATCCCAATGTCGGCCTGAAGTTCGGCCGCTGGCTCGACACGGTGATGATGCAGCGCGACCTCGGCGAGGGCGCAACGAGCGTGCCGGAGAAGTAGGCCCGGATTCGTAGGGTGGGCAAAGCGGAGCGTGCCCACCTCTGGTGTCAAAAATCCGGGAGACAGAACTGGTGGGCACGGCGCAAGAGCGCCCTTGCCCACCCTACGCAGCAACGCTACGGCGGCTGCACGAGCGGCTAAACCACCGCGAGCTTCCGATCTATCACCAGCAACACGCGATCGAGCTCGTGGCCGCGGCGCAGGATCAGGCCGGTCGCCGAGATCACGCTGTACATGCCCTGCTTGCGCGCGAGCCGCGGGTCTTTCTCGATGCGGTAAAGCGGCACTTCGGAGGCGCGGCGATAGACCGAGAACACGGCGCGGTCTTTCAGGAAGTCGATGGCATAGTCCCGCCACTCGCCGTCGGCGACCATGCGGCCATAAAGGTTGAGGATGCGATGCAATTCGAGCCGGTTGAACGTCACCCGGCTCGGTTGGGAACCCGCAGCGGCGCTACGCGCCACTGCGCGCTGCTCGCTCGGATCGGCATCCTCCGACATCAGACTCATGCGAAGCGCCTCCTGTGGCGTTGACGGATGACCGGCGGTCGCGAAAGCGTCCTCGCCCCGCGGATCATGACAGTTACATGATTGCGCCAACCGCGGCCGGCCGCAAGAGGCGCCAACCGCGCGGCTGCACATCGCGCCGCAAACACACCTCCTGGCTGTGGAACTCGCTCGCGACATACCGTCACGGGATCGTTAGCAGGAATCATAGTCTCGCCTCTTTTCCGCCTAGCGCCTGCCGCCCTGCATTGCGAAAAGATTCGTGTGCGTTGGCCCGGTCCTTTCGGTTCCGGATTCCTCAGCCCCCAGCCCCCCGGGGTCGTCGGGATCGGGCCTGTTCGCACGAAGGAAGGACCAACGCGAGTTGGTCCTTTTTTGTTGTGTCGGGATGGTTCTGCGTTCCCTCATCCTGAGGAGCCGCGCCTTGCGCGGCGTCTCGAAGGATGAAGGCCCGGGTGCGGCAGCGCGGCCTACATGGTTCGAGACGGCGCTGGCGCGCCTCCTCACCATGAGGATCCAGAGAGACCGCTTGTCAGGAAAAATTCGAAGCTACGAGATCAATGCAGCGACGTGTACGCTGCGCCCAGCATGGGCCCGGGCTTCTCGCGACTGCCATCCTGGACATAGACCACCGCGCCGTCGACGCCCTCGCGCGATAGGTTCTCCAGCGGCACAGTCCAACTTTCCGAAGTGCCGTTCCAGTCACCGACCTTCAGCAGGTTACGCACCACGTTGTGGTAAGTGATCTGCTGCCCGCGGTTTTCGCCGCGTCCGATCGAGATCGGCACCGCTTTGGTGATCGAGCAGATCCAGACTTCACCATGCGAGACCGCTGCCTCCTTGCTCGCCGCCACCGAGACGTTGAGCTGCTTGCCTGCGAGAGACATCGACACCGGCACGCTCATCACGGTGTCGCTTTTCGCAGTCTTCGCGATCGCGCTCTCGATGCCGGCGCGGTCGCTGCCGATGACATGCGCCGAGCCGTTGACCACGACCTGCGGCGTGTAAACCTCGCGGTCGCCGCGCATGCGCGAATAGGCCCGCTGTCGCGCCGAGAAGCGTGAATCCGCCAGCGTGTCCTTCCAGCCGAGATAATCCCAGTAATCGATCGGCATGCTGAGTGCGATGATCGAGGGATCGTTCGAGAGTTCACCGATGATCTTGTCGGCGGGCGGACAGGACGAGCAGCCCTGAGAGGTGAAGAGTTCGACGACCGCGCGGGGATCGGCGTGGGCAGGACGGATGACCGCGATGATCGCGCAGACGCCCAGTGCACCTGACCAGATCGCACCGGACCATCGCGAAATCAGATTAGAGGCCATCATTGTCATGTTGAACGCTGCACACTTTAGCTGATGTCGAGGGGAAATCTCATTGCGAGTTGGTCACCGTAGTCTTACGGACAAATCCTGCGCGCGCAGTGCGCTCCGCATCGTCCGAGACGAAGATCTCTGCCCGGACGAGCCCATCTGGAACATACCGCAAACGAACAAAGGCGGCCCTTGATAGGCCGCCTTCGCTTAACGTTCTACTCACTTCGCAGTGAGCCATAGTTCACAAATCCGCGCTTACGCCGCGAGTTTGCGCAGGACGTAGTGCAGGATACCGCCGTTGCGATAGTAGTCGAGCTCGTCCAGCGTATCGATGCGGCAGAGCAGCGAAACGCGCTGCAGCGAGCCGTCGGCCGAGACGATCTCTGCGGTCAGCTTCTGGCGCGGCTTGAGGTCGCCGACGAGGCCGCGCAGCGTGACCTTCTCATCGCCCTTCAGGCCAAGCGACTGCCAGGAAGTGCCTTCCTCGAAGGTGAGCGGCAGCACGCCCATGCCGACCAGGTTGGAGCGATGGATGCGCTCGAAGCTCTGGCAGACCACGGCGCGAACGCCGAGCAGACGTGTGCCTTTCGCCGCCCAGTCGCGCGAGGAGCCGTTGCCGTATTCGGCGCCGGCGAACACCACCAGCGGCACGTTCTCCTGCTGATACTTCATCGCGGCGTCGTAGATCGACATCTGCTCGCCGTCGGGCCAGTGCTTTGTCAGGCCGCCTTCAGGGATGTTTCCATCCGCGCCCTTGAGCATGAAATTCTTGATGCGGATGTTGGCGAAGGTGCCGCGCATCATCACTTCATGATTGCCGCGCCGCGTGCCGTACTGGTTGAAGTCGGCGGGGCGCACCTGATGCTCGCTGAGATACTTGCCGGCCGGAGAAGTCAGCTTGATCGAGCCCGCCGGCGAGATGTGGTCGGTGGTGATCTTGTCGCCGAACATCGCGAGGATACGCGCCTCGACGATGTCGGTGACCGGCTCCGGCTCCTTCTTCATGCCTTCGAAGTACGGCGGATTCTGCACGTAGGTCGAGCTCATGTTCCAGCGATAGGTCTCGCTCTCGACCGTCTTGATCTTGCGCCAGTTGGTGTCGCCCTTGAACACGTCCGCATACTTCTTCTTGAAGATCGACGCGGTCACGAACTTCTTCATGAAGGCGTTGATCTCCTTGGTCGTCGGCCAGATGTCCTTGAGGTACACCGGCTTGCCGTCCTTGCCTTCGCCGAGCGGCTCGGTGGCGAGGTTCTTCGTGACGCTGCCGGCGAGCGCGTGGGCGACGACGAGCGGGGGCGAGGCGAGATAGTTCGCCTGCACGTCCGGCGAGACGCGGCCTTCGAAGTTGCGGTTGCCGGAGAGCACGGCGGCCGCGACGATGCCGTTGTCGTTGATCGACTTCGAGATCTCTTCCGGCAGCGGACCGGAATTGCCGATGCAGGTGGTGCAGCCGAAGCCGACCAGGTTGAAGCCGACCTTGTCGAGATCGGCCTGCAGGCCCGAATTGGCGAGATATTCGGCGACGACCTGGCTACCCGGCGCGAGCGAGGTCTTCACCCAGGGTTTTGCCTTCAGGCCCTTCTTGGCCGCGTTGCGCGCCAGCAGGCCCGCGCCGATCAGCACACTCGGATTCGAGGTGTTGGTGCAGGAGGTGATCGCCGCGATCACGACGTCGCCATGACCGAGCTCGAAGTTCTTGCCCTCGACTGCGTAGCGCTTCTCGGCATCATCGCCCTTCTTGTACTCGTTGGCCATCGCGAGGCTGAAGCCTTCCGACACGGAGGGCAGCGCGATGCGGCCTTCGGGACGCTTCGGACCGGCCATCGATGGCACGACGTCGCCGAGATCGAGCGTCAGCGTCTCCGTGAACACCGGATCCGCCGACTTGGCGGTGCGGAACAGGCCCTGCGCCTTGGCATAGGCCTGCACCAGCGCGACGCGCGGTGCGGCACGGCCGGAGGTCTTGAGGTAATCGATCGCGGCGGCATCGACCGGGAAGAAGCCGCAGGTCGCGCCGTATTCGGGCGCCATGTTGCCGATCGTGGCCTTGTCGGCGACCGAGAGGTTATCGAGGCCGGGACCGAAGAACTCGACGAACTTGCCGACGACGCCGAGCTTGCGCAGCATCTGCGTGACCGTCAGCACGAGATCGGTCGCGGTGACGCCTTCCTTCAGCGAGCCCTTCAGCTTGAAGCCGACCACGTTCGGCAGCAGCATCGACAACGGCTGGCCGAGCATGCAGGCCTCAGCCTCGATGCCGCCGACGCCCCAGCCGAGCACGGCGAGGCCATTGACCATGGTGGTGTGGGAATCAGTGCCGACCAGCGAGTCGGGATAGGCCACCTCGAACGTGCCGGTCTTCTTGCCGACCGTCATCTTCTCTTTCTTGGTCCAGACGGTCTGGGCGAGATATTCGAGATTGACCTGGTGGCAGATGCCGGTGCCAGGCGGCACCACGGAGAAGTTCGAGAACGCCTTCTGGCCCCACTTCAGGAATTCGTAGCGCTCCTGGTTCTGCTTGTATTCCTCGGTGACGTTCTTGGCGAAGGCCTTGTTGTCGCCGAAGAAGTTCACGATCACGGAGTGGTCGATGACGAGATCGACCGGCACCAGCGGGTTGATCTTCTCGGCATCGCCGCCGAGCTTCTGCATCGCGTTGCGCATTGCGGCGAGGTCGACCACCGCCGGAACGCCGGTGAAATCCTGCATCAGCACGCGGGCCGGGCGGAAGGCGATCTCATGCTCCAGCGATTTTTTGCGCAACCACTTCGAGACGGCGACGATGTCCTCTTTCTTGACCGAACGGCCGTCCTCGTTGCGCAGCAGGTTCTCGAGCAGGACCTTCATCGAATAAGGGAGCTTGGAAATCCCCTTCAGACCATTCTTCTCGGCGGTCGGCAGGCTGTAATAGACATAGGTCTTGGCGCCGACCTTGAGGGTCTTTTTGCATTTGAAGCTGTCGAGCGAGGTCATGTAGGAAATCCCAATTGTTAGTTATACCCGGCAGAGGGTACTTTAACACCGTCAGCGAATCCGGCTGGGTCGCTTGCAGGAGCGAGTGGAGTGCTGCATCAAGTTCCGGGCTTATAGAAGCTTTCTAACCGCACCGCCACAAGGACGATCGTGCCGCAGCAATCCGGGAGCCTCAAATTCTGCTGCGCTACCCCAAGTTTTCTTGAGGGCCACCGGTGAAGGGGGCGACCAGAGGTGACATGCAGCTCTCAGGGCGTGGCATCAGATGCGTGCGGGGCGGCCGCGAGGTGTTTGCCGGCCTCGATTTTGTGGCCGCCTCCGGCGAGGCGCTGGCGGTTGTAGGGCGCAACGGCTCCGGCAAGACGTCGCTGCTGCGGCTGATTGCGGGGCTGCTGATTCCGGCCGGCGGCACGATCGAGCTTTCCGGCGGCGACACCGAGCTGAGCCTGGCCGAACAGTGCCATTATCTCGGCCACCGCGACGCGCTGAAGCCGGCGCTGAGCGTGGCGGAAAATCTCGCATTTTGGGCCGACTTTCTGGGCGGCGAGCGCTTCGACGGGGCGATGAGCCTGTCGACCGTCGGCCTCGACCATGCCACCCATCTGCCGGCCGCTTTCCTCTCTGCCGGCCAGCGCCGCCGCCTGTCACTGGCCCGCCTGCTGACGGTCCACCGCCCGGTCTGGCTGCTGGACGAGCCAACCACCGCGCTCGATGGCGCCGGCCAGGACATGTTTTGCGGGTTGATGAGGCAGCACCTGGAGCGCGGGGGAATGATCATCGCCGCCACTCACATGCCGCTGGGGATCGACTCACGGGAGCTGCGGATCGGGGGTGCGGCGTGAGGATGGCCGACCCTCAGCTTTTCGAACGGCCGGGCGCGGCTCTCGCACCCGGGAAGCAGCCGTCGCCGCGGGCTCCCTCGCCTCTCCCCCTTGCGGGAGAGGTCGGCGCGCAGCGCCGGGTGAGGGTTCTCTCCTCTGGGGGAGTCTCCGTTGTCGAGACACCCTCTCCCCGACCCTCCCCCGCAAGCGGGGGAGGGAGCGCACCGCCTTTGGGGTACGATGGGAGCCGCCCATGACCGCCCTCTCCGCCCTGATCCGCCGGGACATCCGCATCGCGCTCCGCGTCGGCGGCGGGGCGTTGATTGGAGTGCTGTTTTTCCTGACCGTGGTGGTGCTGATGCCGTTTGCGGTGGGGCCCGATCTGGCGCTGTTGTCGCGGCTGGGGCCGGCGATCCTGTGGCTCGGGGCGCTGCTCGCGAGCCTGCTGACCCTCGACCGTCTGTTCATGGCCGACCACGAGGACGGCTCACTCGACCTGATCACGATGAGCCGGACGCCACTGGAACTCGCCTGCGCCGCCAAGGCGCTGGCGCATTGGCTGGCCGCGGGCCTGCCGCTGATCGTCGCAACCCCCGTGCTCGGCCTCCTGCTCAATCTCGACATGGTCGCAACCGGCGCGGTGGCCCTGACGCTGCTGGCGGGAACGCCGGCCCTGACCTTCACCGGCATGATCGGCGCGGCACTGGCGGTGACGCTGCATCGCGGCGGGCTGCTGATGGCCGTTCTCGTGCTGCCGCTGTCAATTCCGGTGCTGATCTTCGGCGTCGCGGCCTCCCAGGCGGTGATCGTCGGGCCAATGTCATTCGGCGCGCCGTTCTCGATCCTGTGCGCGCTGTCGCTGGTCAGCCTGGTGATCGGCCCCTTCGCGGCCGCCGCAAGCCTCCGGCACGGGCTGGACTGATCTTGACCCCGATCAACTTTCGCTTCGCACTTTCGTGCTGATTGCCTGCGGCCCCTCGCCATGATTATCAGGTGACCATGACACTGATCGACCTCGCCAACCCCTCGCGGTTCCTTGCGCTGACGGCGCGCGTGCTGCCGTGGCTTGCGGCGGCGACCGTGATCCTGCTCGCGCTTGGCCTCTATCAATCGGCGCTGGCGCCCGACGATTATCAGCAGGGCGCTACCGTGAAGATCATGTTCATCCACGTGCCCAATGCGTGGCTGTCGATGTTCGTCTGGGGCGTGATGAGCGTGGCCTCGCTCGGCACGCTGGTGTGGCGGCACCCGCTCGCCGACGTCGCCGCGAAGGCCGCCGCGCCGATCGGCGCTGCCTTCACGTTCCTCGCGCTGCTGACCGGCTCGCTATGGGGCCGGCCGATGTGGGGCACCTATTGGGAATGGGACGCACGGCTGACCTCGGTGCTGATCCTGTTCCTGATGTATCTCGGCCTGATGGCGCTGTGGCGCGCGGTCGAGGATCCCTCGCGCGCGGCGCGCGCCGCTGCGGTGCTGACACTGGTCGGCGCGATCAACCTGCCGATCATCAAATTCTCAGTCGATTGGTGGAATACGCTGCATCAACCCGCCTCGGTGATGCGCATGGGCGGCTCGACGCTCGACAAATCGTTCCTGATTCCCTTGCTGGTGATGGCGGTCGCGTTCACGTTTTTGTTCATCACGCTGCACCTGGCGGCGATGCGCAACGAGATCCTGCGACGCCGCGTCCGCTCCCTGCAAATGATGCAGGCGAGCCGCATAGCGTTTTCGAACGAGTTGAGCACCGGTTCGCGTGAAGGAAACGCGTCAAACGAAATTGGGGCCGCATAACATGGCGCTCGGCCCCTACGCATCCTTCATCGTGACATCCTATCTCGCCGCAGCCATCGTGGTGGCGATCCTGATCGGCTGGATCCTGATCGACTATCGCAACCAGACAGAGCGCCTGCGCGAGCTCGAAAAGAGCGGCGTCATCCGACGCTCGGGCCGAAGCGCGACGGAGTTGCGATGAGCGAGCAGTCGACCTCGGCCACGCCGGCGCGCAGCGCCTTCCTGGTGATGCTGCCGCTGATCGCCTTCATCGGCCTTGCGCTGCTGTTCTGGGTCCGGCTCGGCAGCGGCGATCCCTCGCGCATTCCCTCTGCACTCATCGGCCGGCCGGCGCCGCAGACCACGCTGCCGCAGCTCGACGGCCTGCAAGTGGGCGGCGCGCAGGTGCCGGGACTCGACCCGGCTGCGTTCATCGGCAAGGTCAGCCTGGTCAATGTCTGGGCCTCCTGGTGCGTGCCCTGTCACGACGAGGCGCCGCTCTTGACCGAGCTTGCCAAGGACAAGCGCTTCCAGCTCGTCGGCATCAATTACAAGGACACGCCCGACAATGCGCGCCGCTTCCTCGGCCGCTACGGCAATCCGTTCGGCGTCGTCGGCACGGATGCCAATGGCCGCACCTCGATCGAATGGGGTGTCTACGGCGTGCCGGAAACCTTCGTCGTCGGGCGCGAAGGCAAGATCGCCTACAAGCTGGTCGGCCCGATCACGCGGGAGAATTTGCAGAGCGTGCTGCTGCCGCAGCTCGAGAAGGCGTTGAAGACGGGAAGCTGACGCCGTCGTCAGTGCGAGTGAGAATCCAACCCCGCATACCCGCTGTCATGCCCCCGGCTTGAGTGATCTGTCCGGTCTAAACACTTGACCGGACCATCCAGTACGCCGCGGCTTATCGATTCACCACGGACGTCTCAGAGTACTGGATCGCCCGATCAAGTCGGGCGATGACGGTTGAATGTGTGGCCAGCCTACCGCTTCCGCACATCTCCCGCTTCGGCCTCGCTCGCCTCCAGCGACACTGGCGCAATGTGGTAACGCTTGGTCAGCGGCATCTGCGCGATCGCGAAGATCATCGTCAGCGGCGTCACGCCGAAAACCTTGAAGTTGACCCAGAAGTCCGTGCTCTGGGTGCGCCAGACGATTTCGTTGAGCACCGCCATGCCGGCGAAGAACAGCGCCCAGCGGAAGGTCAGGATGCGCCAGCCCTGCGGCGTCAGGTTGAACATCTGGTCGAACATGATGGCGATGAAGGAGCGGCCGAACAACAGTCCGCCGCCGAGCACCGCTGCGAACAGGCCGTAGATGATGGTCGGCTTGACCTTGATGAAGGTCTCGTCGTGCAGCACCAGTGTCAGCGTGCCGAACACCAGCACGATCGCGCCGGTGACCAGCGCCATGATCGGCACGTGGCGAGTCACCACGTAGGAAGCGATGATCGCCGCCACGATTGCGACCATGAACGCGCCGGTCGCCGCGAACAGGTTGAATCTTGAATTCACGAAGAAGAACACGAGCAGCGGGCCGAGCTCGGTTGCCAGCTTGAACAGCGGATGCGGCTGGGTCTTGTCCATTTCAACTCTCAATTCCGGCGATCGCGCGGGCAAAATCGCGCGCGGTGAACGGCGCGAGATCGTCGACGCCTTCGCCGACGCCGATGAAATGCACCGGCAGTTTGAATTTCTCGGCGAGCGCCACCAGAATTCCGCCGCGCGCGGTGCCGTCGAGCTTCGTCATCACGAGCCCCGTGACCCCAGCGGTGCGGTGGAACGCCTCGACCTGCGACAGCGCGTTCTGACCGACGGTGGCGTCCAGCACCAGGAGCACCGCATGCGGCGCCGAGCTATCTACCTTGCGGATCACGCGCACGACCTTTTCAAGCTCGTTCATCAGCTCGGCCTTGTTCTGCAAGCGGCCTGCGGTGTCGATCAGGAGCACGTCAGTTCCCTGCTCCTTCGCCGCCGTCAGCGCATTGAAGGCGAGGCTAGCCGAATCCGAACCTTGCGCGCCTGATATGACCGGCGTCCTGGTGCGCTCGCCCCAGATCTTGAGCTGCTCGATTGCGGCTGCACGAAACGTATCGCCGGCCGCCAGCATCACCTTGCGGCCTTCGGAGGCGAATTTCGCGGACAGCTTGCCGATGGTCGTGGTCTTGCCGGAGCCGTTGACGCCGACCACGAGGATGACGAAGGGCTTTTTCACCGCATCGATCTCGAGCGCTTTTGCAACCGGAACCAGCACCTTCTCGACCTCGGTGGCGACGACGTCCTTCACCTCATCCGCCGAGATCGCCTTGTCGTAGCGTCCCGCACCGACCGCGTCCGCGATGCGCACCGAAACCTCGGTGCCGAGGTCGGCGCGCAGCAGCACGTCCTCGATGTCGTCGAGCATGGCGCGGTCGAGCTTGCGCTTGGTGACGAGGTCGGCGACCGCGGTCCCGAGCGAGGCCGACGTGCGCTTGAGCCCGTTGGACAGGCGGCGCCACCAGCTCAGTTTGGGGGTGTCGGTGGTATCGTTCATGATGGCGTGTTAGCCGTTCCGGCTCCTAAACGAAAGTCTCCAACGAAAGTCCTGATATTGCTCGATGTTCCCGAGTTGACCGCGGATGAAATTCTGGCGCGCGTGCTTCACCGCGACGGGCTGATGCTGGTGATCGACAAGCCGGCAGGCCTCCCCGTGCATCGCGGCCCCAAGGGCGGGGCCAACCTGGAAGCTTCCTTCGATGCGCTGCGATTCGGCCTGCCACGGCCGCCGGTGCTGGCCCACCGGCTGGACAAGGACACCTCGGGCTGCCTGGTACTTGGGCGCCATCGCAAGGCCACCGCCTCGCTCGGCCTGTTGTTCAAGCACGGCAAGATCGGCAAGACCTATTGGGCCGTGGTCGAGGGCGGGCCGGCCGAGGACGAAGGCACGATCGACTTACCTCTCGGCCGCCTCAATGCCGAGCGCGGCTGGTGGCAGAAGCCGGACCCGGAAGGCCAGAAAGCGATCACCAACTGGATGGTGATGGGCCGCGGCGAGGGCCTGACCTGGCTCGCCATGGAACCGGTTACCGGCCGCACCCATCAATTGCGGGTACATTGCGCGGCGCAGGGCTGGCCGATCGTCGGCGACAACATCTACGGCAATGGCCCGCGCTTCGGCGAGCCACGGCTGCATCTGCATTCGCGCGAGATCGTGGTCCCGATCTCCCGCAACAAGGAGCCAGTGCACGTCCTCGCGCCGGCGCCGCCGCACATGCAGGAGCGGCTCAGGACCTGTGGCTGGAACGGGGAAGGGGAATAAGCGCCCCGGTCGTTCACCTCTCCCGCTTGCGGGAGAGGTCGGCGCGGAGCGCCGGGTGAGGGCTCTCTCCTCTTGGGGGTTCACGATTGCGGAGACACCCTCTCCCCACCCCTCTCCCGCAAGCGGGAGAGGGAGCGCAGTTCCTCCGCGGCGACATCTCGCTGAAGCTACTCGGCCGCAGCCATCCCACCGATGGTTTACGAAACGTTCAGTGCTCGCCTCTAATGATAGCGGTTGCTTAGAACAAGCTTCTTCGAACCGGCTCAGGACGAGCAACGCTTCATGCCGCAGGCCCAGCCATCGATCATCGACGAAGTCGAAGGTGCGATTCGCGCCGGCTCGGACGAGAAGCGTCTGGAAACGGCGCGGCGCGTCACCGACCTGTTCCTGTCCTCCGCCGGCAGCTTCAATGACGAGCAGATTGCGCTGTTCGACGACGTGCTCGAGCGGCTGATCAAGACCATCGAGCTGCGCTCGATCGCCGACATGGGCGCGCGCGTCGCGCTCGCCGAGATCAGCGCGCAGCTTGCACCGGTCGCACAAGCGCCGCCGTCCGTGATCCGCCGCCTTGCCGGCAATGACGAGATCAGGATCGCCGGCCCCGTGCTTCAGGAATCGGCCCGCCTCGACGAGGCCGAATTGCTCAACATTGCGGCCACCAAGGGCGAGCAGCATCTGCTCGCGGTCGCCGGCCGCTGGTGGCTGAAGGAAATCGTCACCGACGCGCTTCTGGCACGCCGCTATCCGAGCGTCAGCCGACGCCTTGCCGCCAATCCCGGCGCCCGGCTTTCTGCGAGCGGCTTTGCCGTCATCGTCGGGCAGGCCGAACAGGACCCCGAACTGACCGTGAGCGTCGGCGTGCGCGTCGATCTGCCCTCGGACCTGCGCCGACAATTGCTGCGCTCGGCGACCGACGCGGTTCGCACGCGCCTGTTGTCACGCGCCCCGCCGCATCTGTTCGAAGAGATCCAGAACGCCATCGCGAGCGTCGCCACCGGCGTCGATCGCGAGATGTCGGGGATCCGTGATTTCGTCGGCGCCAGACGCGCCGTCGCAAAGCTCAAGGAGACCGGCCAGCTCAACGAGGCAACACTGCTCGGCTTTGCCGCGCAGCGACGCTATGAGGAAACCGTCGCTGCGCTGGCAGCATTATCCGGCTCCACCGTCGAGGTGATCCGGCCCTTGATGCAGAGCCTGCGCGATGACGGCCTGCTGGTGCCCTGCCGAGCGGCGCTGCTGAGCTGGGAGACCACCAGCGTCGTGCTGGAAAGCCGCTACGCCACCGGCAAGATGAAGCCCGCCGATCTTGCGAAGGCGAGGGGCCATTTTGGACGAATGACACCGGAGAATGCCCGGCGTACCCTGAGATTCTGGCAGGTGCGGGCGTCGTAGGCCGGGCATTTGGCAGCGCGTTGCGTCGAATCTTCGGTGTCGTGCTGGCGAAAGCCAGGACGACGTTGGGAATGTAGGCGATCACCAACGTCGACGGTGTCATCACCCGGAAAGCGGGTGATCCAGATGCTATGGGGTAAGCGGCGACTGGGGTAAGCGGCGGTGAGGGTGTGGACACCCCTCGAA
>NZ_JBANAZ010000042.1:0-84122 GCF_059803455.1 Bradyrhizobium sp. UFLA05-108
TCAGCTTGACCTTGGTCTTTTCGCGGTTGGCCTGAAGCAGCGTCATCTCGCCTTCCTTCACCGCGCGGTGCAGGAGCAACCAGGATGCGAGCTGCATCAGGCGGGTGGTGAGACGCATGCTTTCGGTGGCGTAGGTCAGGCTGACGGCGCGGTCGAGCGCCTTGGCCTCGGTACGGCCGGCGCCGTCGAGATAGGCGGCGGTCTCTTCGACCAGGTCCATGCCTTCGCGGAACAACGCACCGAACGCAGCCGAATTGGTGAACCGTTCGCTGAGTTGAACGAGAGCGCCGTCGGCTTGCAAACGTTCCATGGTTAACGCCCCTTACGCAACTGTTTACCATCCGGCTTTGGCGCCGGCTTATGATGAACAAATCATTGCGCGGGCCGGCCGCGAAGTCCAGCAGCAACCGCGTTTATGGTTTCCGCGCCTGATTGCACCAAGCCGGGACACGCAAGAAGCAAAACAAGGGCAAAAAAAGAGCCGCCGGAGACCGGCGGCTTTGAAAGTTGATAACAGGGAGGCGTCAAACAGAGTGGACAGGAGCCACTCGGTGTCCAAACGAGGACGGTTCCAGTCATAAACGCGAAAGCTTAATCGACCGTAAACGAGCGATTTTTTTGAGGGTTCGTTAGCCATGTCGGCCATTGGCCGAGGGGGGGTGCGGAACAGTCTCAAGGACAGCGGCTTCAGCGGGCGGACCATCAATCCTCATGGTGAGGAGCGCGCATCGCGCGCGTCTCGAACCATGAAGGCCCGGTTTCCGCGGCCATCCTTCGAGACGCGGCCTTCGGCCGCTCCTCAGGATGAGGACTGCAAGTGTTGCTACGTCTTGAAAACGCTATTCGCGGCGTCGCGCGAGGCGCGCTTCTTGGTTGCCGCTTCCTCGAGCCTTGCAATCTCGGATTTCAGCAGTGAAATGCGCTCGGTCAATTCCTCGACCGATAACAGTGAGAGGTCCTGTCCGATCTCGTGGGTGATCTTCTTGCGTGGCCGGTCGTCATCGTCCATCGCCATCATCTCTCCTCCATCACAACCGAACCCGAAGCGGTTGCCAGCGCGTAGCCCGCTGGCTAATCAATTGCCTCGTTCTTCCTGCACCCCTAAGGCACGGGGACAATCAAGGACAAATCATGGAAAAGCTGCCTGCGCAAATGACCGTGGTCGCCATCTCCAAGCCCGGCGGCCCCGAGGTGCTGGTGCCGGAGCAGCGTGCGCTGCCACAGCCGGGTCCCGACGAGATCCTGATCAGGGTGATGGCCGCCGGCGTGAACCGGCCCGACGTGGCGCAACGCTCCGGCGCGTATCCGCCGCCACCCGGCGCCAGCGATCTGCCGGGGCTGGAGGTTGCGGGCGAAGTAGTGGCGGTCGGCAACAACGCCAAGCGGCACAAGATCGGCGACAAGGTGATGTCGCTGGTCGCAGGCGGCGGCTACGCGCAGTACTGCATCGCCCAGGACGCCCAGGCCATGAGCGTGCCGCCGGCGCTGTCGATCCAGGAAGCCGGCGCGCTGCCGGAAACCCTGATGACGGTTTGGCACAACGTGTTCGAGCGCGGTGGGCTGAAGGCCGGCGAGACGCTGCTGGTCCATGGCGGCTCCTCCGGCATCGGCACGATGGCGATCCAGCTTGCGAAAGCGTTCGGTGCGAAGGTCATCGTCACCGTCGGCTCGCAGGACAAGATCGATGCCTGCCTCAAGCTGGGCGCCGACCGCGCCATCAACTACAAGACCGAGGACTTCGTTGCCGTGGTCAAGGCGGAGACCGGCAATGCCGGCGCCAACCTGATCCTCGACATGGTCGCCGGCGACTATGTCGACCGCAACTATGATGCCGCCGCGGTCGACGGCCGCATCGTACAGATCGCAACCCTCAACGGCCCCAAGGTCAACGTCAACATCGCCAAGGTCATGGTGAAGCGCCTCACCCATACCGGCTCGACGCTGCGCCCCCGTAGTAATGCGGACAAGGCGGCGATGGTGGCCGCGATCGAGGCCAAGGTGATGCCGCTCTTGCGCGAAGGCCGCATCAAACCGCTGATGGACAGCACTTTCCCGCTGGAAAAGGCGGCAGAGGCGCACCGGCGGATGGAGACGAGTGCACATATTGGCAAAATTGTGTTGGAGGTCTAACCCGCACGACCCGCAGGCGAGGCGGAAACCCTTTGATTTTCCTCGCTTTCGTGGCATCTATCGCGAAGCGCCGAACCATCTCGTTACGTTCGGAAATGCGGTTAGCACTGAAGAGTTTGCGTCGAACGCGGAGAACTGACCTTGCGTCTGATCAGGTGCCTCGCGCCCATAGCGCTGGGCCTCATGATTCTTGTCGCCGCGTCGCCTGCACGCGCGCTTGATGCCGTCAGCGTCCGCAGCGACGCGCCCGCGATCGACCTCACCGCCGTACTCGAGCACCAGCGCAGTGACGCTGACCGAATCCAGGTGTCCACCGCACCCGGCACCGACGGCATCGTCCGCCGCATCGAGGTGCGCGCGCGCGAGGGCGGCCAGAACTGGGTGGTGTTCGCGCTCGCCAACAACACCGACGACCAGCTCGATCGCCTGATCGTCGCGCCGCATTACCGCATCGTCTCGTCGGGCCTGCTGTGGCCGGACCTCGGACTGTCGCGCATCGCGACCATCACGCCCTCGATCGGTGACCGGCCCGAGCGCCAGGAGAGCGCGACCGCAGACGTCTTCCGCATCACGCTCGACCCCGGCTCCGTCGTCACCTTCGTCGCGGAGCTGCGCACCGACAAGCTTCCTCAGCTCTATCTGTGGGAGCCGGAAGCCTACAAGGACAAGGTCAACTCGTTCACGCTCTACCAGGGCATCGTGATCGGCATCTCGGGCCTGCTTGCGCTCGTGCTCACCATCCTGTTCGTGGTGAAGGGCAGCATCATGTTCCCGGCCGCCGCGGCGCTCGCCTGGGCAGTGCTTGTCTATATCGGCGTCGATTTCGGCTTCTGGGGCAAGGTGCTCGACATGTCGAACAACGCCGAGCGCATCTGGCGCGCGGCGGGCGAAGCGATTTTGGCCGCGACGCTGCTGGTGTTCCTGTTCGCCTATCTCAACCTCAGCCGCTGGCATGTGCGCTATTCGCACATCACCGTGGGCTGGCTCGCGTTCCTGGGCTCGCTCGTCGCGCTCGCGCTGTTCGATCCAGCGGTCGCCTCCGGGATCGCGCGCATGTCCCTGGTGCTGATCGCCTTCGCCGGCTTTGCGCTGATCGTCTATCTCTCGACCCATGGCTTTGACCGCGCGGTGTTGTTGATCCCGACCTGGTTCCTGCTCGTGATCTGGGTGGTCGCGGCCGGCATGACGGTCGCGGGCTCCGTGACCAACGACATCGTCGGACCCGCGCTGCTCGGCGGCCTGGTGCTGATCGTGATGCTGATCGGCTTCACGGTCATGCAACACGCCTTCGCCGGCGGCGGCGCCACCACCGGCGTCGTATCCGACATCGAGCGGCGGGCGCTCGCGCTGGCCGGCTCCGGCGATCTGATCTGGGACTGGGACGTTTCCGCCGACAAGGTGTTCACCAGCCCCGAGACCGAGGCGCTGCTCGGCCTGAAACGCGGCACGCTGGAAGGGCCGGCTGCGACCTGGCTGGAGGTGCTGCATCCGCTCGACCAGGATCGCTTCCGTGCCGCGCTCGACAGCGTGCTCGACCAGCGCCGCGGCCGCCTGGTGCAGGATTTCCGCTTGCGCACTCCGGACGGCCATTTCATGTGGTTCGCACTGAAGGCACGTCCCGTGGTCGGCTCCGACGGCGAGGTCTCGCGCGTCGTCGGCACGCTCACCGATGTCACCGAGCTGCGCAATGCCGAGGAACGCCTGCTGCACGATTCCGTGCACGACAATCTGACCGGCCTGCCCAACCGCAAGCTGTTCATGGACCGCCTCGGCGCGGTCGCCAATTTCGCCAAGACCATGCCGACGCTGCGGCCGACGCTGATGGTCATCGATCTCGACCGTTTCAAGCAGGTCAACGATTCCGTCGGCATCGCGGTCGGCGATTCCATCCTGCTCACGCTCGCCCGCCGCCTCACCCGCATCCTGAAGCCGCAGGATACGCTGGCGCGGCTCGCCGGCGACCAGTTCGGCCTGATCCTGCTGTCCGAGCAGGACCCGGCCCGCATCACCGCCTTTGCCGAGACCATCCGCAAGACCATCCGCGCGCCAATCGCCTTCAACGACCGCGAGATCTTCCTCACCGCCTCGATTGGCCTCGCGCTCTCTGATCCGCAAGTCCAGCTTACGGACGAGATCATCAAGGACGCCGAGCTTGCGATGTATCATTCCAAGCGGATCGGCGGCGATCGCATCGACGTCTACAAGCCGGCGATGCGCGCGCGAAAAACCGACCGCCTGACGCTGGAAAGCGAGCTCCGCCGGGCCATCGAGCGGCAGGAGTTGACGATCCTCTACCAGCCGATCGTGCGGCTGGAAGATCGCTCGATCGCCGGCTTCGAGGCGCTGTCGCGCTGGGATCATCCAAAACTGGGACGGATGTCGCCCTCGGAATTCATCACGATTGCCGAAGAGACCGGCCTCATCGTCGACCTCGGCCTCTTCGTGCTCGACCAGACCGCAAAGCAGCTCTCGGTCTGGCAGCGCGCAATGCGCTCACGCGAGCCGATCTTCGCATCCGTCAACGTCTCCTCGCGGCAATTGCTCCGCCACGACCTCATCCACGACATCCGCACCGTGCTGTCGCGCTCCTCGGTCGCGCGCGGCACGCTGAAACTGGAATTGACGGAATCGCTGGTGATGGAGAATCCGGAGCACGCAGCCCAGATGCTGACTCGGATCCGCGAGCTCGGCACCGGGCTTTCGCTCGACGATTTCGGCACCGGCCATTCCTCGCTCGCCTATCTCCAGCGCTTTCCGTTCGACACCATCAAGATCGACCAGTCCTTCGTGCGCACCACGAGCCGCGGCACCCGCCCCGTGATCCTGAAGTCGATCATCGCACTGGCGCACGATCTCGGCATGGACGTGGTGGCGGAAGGCGCGGAGACCGACTCGGACGCTGTCGAGCTCTACCAGCTCGGCTGCGAATACGCGCAGGGCTTCGCCTTCGGCGAGCCGATGGACGCCGACGCCGCGATGCGGCTGCTTACGGAAGTGCGGCTGGAAGCAGCGAGCTGATCTCGCCGCGTGTCCGGTATCGTATCGTGGGCAAAGGCGCACTTGCGCCGTGCCCACCCTACGATACTGTTGGATGGGGAGAGACCGCCGATCGTCGCGCTACCTCCGCCGGTCGTTCTTCCGCTTCGTAAACCGCACGCTCGCACCATCAGGCATCCGTGTCGCCACGAAGCCCGCGGCGAGGCAGGCTTCGCGCTGCGGCATCTGGATGTCGGGGCTGCGCAGACTGTCCCACCATGAGGCGCGCTGCGCCGCACGCGGCAGGGCTGCGCCGATGATCTCCTCGATCTGGTCAAAGCTCAGCACGAGCTCCATCTGCTTCTGCCGCTTCAGGTAATCGCGCAACGCGTCGTAGTCGTTCACCGTCGTCCTCGATCGTTCGTCGGGGGCCCGCCCTTGCCGAAAAGCGTTAGCCCCGGAAACCGTTTCTTAACTGATTGCGGCACCGGCGTCTCAGTTTAAAGACTACTCAAGATTTCAGGTGCATCCACTAGTGTCGGGAGCAAGTGATGCTGGCTGGATGGCGCGAAGGCACGGCCCGGCGGCCGTGGCGAATCTCGGCGAAGTTGCTGATCATCTCGTCGGTCGTGACGGTGATCGGCTTTTCCGCCATTTGCGTCAACGTGATGTTGGACATGCGCCGTGGCGAGGAGGCGCTCGCCCGCCAGACCCTGGAAAACCTGACTACGACCATCGAAGCCGACATCAGCCGCAACATCGAGATCTACGACCTGTCGCTTAAGGCGGTGGCCAGCAACATGCTGCTGCCCGAAATCGGGACGGTCAGCAAATCGATCCGGCAGCTCATCCTGTTCGACCACGCCACAACCGCCAAGCATTTTGGCGCCATTCAGGTGTTCGACACCGACGGCAAGCTGACCATCGATGCATCCACGCTGGACCCGGTCCCGGAGAATCGCTCCGACGAGGAATATTTCCGGGTTCATCGCGACAACCCCAATGCAGGGCTGTTCATCAGCCGGCCGATGCTGTTTCGCGGCGCCTATGCCATCGTGCTGAGCCGGCGGGTCAGCGATCAGGACGGCGGCTTCATGGGCGTCGTCGCGGGCTCGATCCGCTTCAGCTACTTCCACGAGCTGTTCGAGCGGCTGAGCCTCGATCCGCAGGACACCATCACCGTGCTCAAGCGCGACCGCACCATTATGATGCGGCGGCCATTCGATCTCGACGTGATCGGCAGAAATCTGGCCGACCGGCAGAACTGGAAGGCGGACAATCTGAAGGAAGGCGGTTCTTTTGCGGGACAGGGCCCGGTGGATACGACGCCGCGCCTCTATGTCCGCAGCGGCAGTACCACCACCCCCCTGTTCGTCGTCGCCGGCAAGCCGCTCAGCGCCGTGTTCGAGCTCTGGCAGAAGGAAGCCTTGCGCATCGGCGCCGTGGTGTTGGTGCTCGCATTGTTCGTGCTGGGCTCGACGGCGGTGCTGGCGCGCGAGATCGGCCGACGCGCCAAGGCGGAAAACAAGCTCGAGGAGATGGCAACCACCGACGCGCTCACGGGCCTGCGAAACCGTCGCAAGTTCGATTCCGTGATCGACGTCGAATGGCGGCGCGCCATGCGGCAGAAGACGCCGGTCGCCCTCTTGATGATCGACGCCGATCACTTCAAGGCTTACAACGACACATTCGGCCACCAGGCCGGCGACCAGGTGCTGGTCGGCATCGCCATCTGCATCTCCGATTCCGTTCGCCGCGCCGGCGATTGCCCCGCGCGCTATGGTGGCGAGGAATTTGCCGTGCTGCTGCCGGGCACCTCGGAAGCGGACGCGTTCAAGATCGCCGAGACGATCCGCTGCAAGGTGCAGGGCTGGTCCGACGACCAGGCGAGCACGACGGTCTCCTGCGGCATCGCCAGCCTCGTCCCCACGGCCGGCATGGACTGGTCCATCCTGGTGACCGCCGCGGATAAAGCGCTTTATGCCGCCAAAGCCGGCGGCCGCAACCAGTCCGTGGTCGCGAACATTCCGAAACTTTCGCTGGTGGCGTGAACACGCCACACCGTCATTGCGAGCGAAGCGAAGCAATCCAGGCTGTCGCCGCGGAGAGATTCTGGATTGCTTCGTCGCGGAGCCTGTCATCCGGCCCGCCAAGGCGGGACCGCGTGGCTCCTCGCAATGACACCCGAGGCGAGAGTTCGCTATCCGCCCAGATACTTCTTCATCTCCGCGAGCAGGCCGTCGCGCAGTTCGGGGCGCTTCAGGCCATAGGCGATGTTGGCGCGCAGGAAGCCGGCCTTGGAGCCGCAATCATGGCGCTCGCCTTCGAACTCGACGCCGTAGAACTTCTGCGATTTGGCGAGTCCGATCATGGCGTCCGTGAGCTGGATCTCGCCGCCGGCGCCACGCTCCTGGGTCTCCAGGATCTTGAAGATCTCGGGCTGCAGAATGTAGCGGCCGGTGATCGACAGGTTGGAGGGCGCGGTGCCTTTCGGCGGCTTCTCCACCATGCCATCGACCTCGAAGATCTTGCCGCTGCGTTTTCCCACGCCGCAGATGCCGTATTGATGCGTGAGATGGTCCGGCACGGCCTCGACAGCGAGCACGTTGGACTTCTCGCCAAGCTGGCTTGCGGCCTCGATCATCTGCTTCAGGCACCCCGGCGTATTGAGCACGAGCTCGTCGGGCAGTACGACGGCAAACGGTTCGTTGCCGACGATGTCGCGCGCACACCAGACCGCGTGGCCGAGGCCGAGCGGTGCCTGCTGGCGGGTGAAGCTGACCGCGCCGGCCTCCGGCTGGTTTTGCGCGAGGACTTCCTGCTCGACCCTCTTGCCGCGCGCGGCGAGCGTCGAGTCGAGCTCGAACATGCGGTCGAAGTGGTCTTCGATGACGTTCTTGTTGCGCCCGGTGACGAAGACGAAATGCTCGATGCCGGCCTCTCTCGCTTCGTCATAGACGTACTGGATCAGCGGCTTGTCGACGATGGTGAGCATTTCCTTGGGCATCGCCTTGGTGGCGGGCAGCACGCGGGTGCCGAGGCCGGCGACGGGGAATACGGCTTTGCGGATTTTCATGGGATTGATCGAATACCTTGGGACGTGCGGACGGAGAGCAATGACATCTTGCTAGCCGGTTTGCAGCCGGTAACAAAGGCGGATGTTGGGCCCCTGCCCCGGGATTCAAAGGAAAAGGCCATCTACAAAATTTCACTTTCGTTAAGGTGTTGGCAACCGTAACAACGGCCTCCTGCAGCCGGATTTTGGCCGCACAGCTGGGACATGAGGCGATCGATGGCAGGACTTGCAGGAATGACCGGCGCAACCCTGATTGCGGCCGCCCTGCTGTTCCCGCTTCAAGCGCGCGCGCAGGGATCAAATGGCTTGTCGAACCTGTTCGGCGGCATCTTCTCCGGCTCCAACCCGTCGCCGGCGCAACCTGCACCCGGTCCGGGCGGCGCGCAGGCCGGAAGTCAATCTTGGAGCGGCGAGGACGGCGCTTCCGGCCACCCCCTGATGACCGCAGCCGCGATCCGGGAGGCCGCCGCGAATTTTGACAATTGCGTTGCATCGATGTGGCCTGATGCCGCACGCCGCAACATCACGCAGGAGAATTTTCAGCAGTTCACCGCCGGGCTCACACCCGACCTGCGCATCATGGATCTCCTGGACTCGCAGCCGGAGTTCACCAAATCGATCTGGGACTATCTCGACATCCTCGTGAACGACAACCGCCTCGCCAAGGGCAAGGAGATCCTCGCCAAGTACAAGGCGCAGTTCGACGCCACGGAGAAAGCTTATGGCGTCGACCGCTACATCATCGCGGCGATCTGGGGCATCGAATCCAACTACTCGACCCAGATGGGCGACCGAAGCGTGCTGCAATCCACCGCGACGCTGGCCTGCATCGGCCGCCGCCAGGCCTATTTTAGGGATGAGTTCCTCTCCGCGCTGGAAATCCTCAACCGTGGCGATCTGCGGCCCGAACAAATGCGCGGCTCCTGGGCCGGCGCGTTCGGCCCCACGCAGTTCATGCCGACCGCGTTCAAGCGCTTTGCCGTGGACGGCGACGGGGACGGCCGGCGCGACGTCGTCGACAATCCTTCAGACCTGATCGCGTCCACCGCCAACAATCTGAAGAAGGACGGCTGGCAGAGCGGCGCTAGCTGGGGCTACGAGGTGATGGTGCCCGACGGCTTCAACTACATGCTGGCCGACCGCGCCAAGGCGATGACGATCGCGCAATGGGAGAAGCTTGGCATCACGCGCGCGACCAGCCAGCCCTTCCCGCACCCGGCCGACAAGGCCTACCTGCTCGCACCGGCCGGCGCCCAAGGGCCGCGCTTCCTGATGCTGCAGAATTTCCGCGTGATCATGAAGTACAACCCGGCCGAGGCCTACGCGCTGGCGATCGGCCATTTCGCTGACCGGCTGCGGGGTGGCCAGCCCTTCGTGCAGCCCTGGCCGCGGCAGGAGCGGGAGCTGTCCCGCGCCGAGCGGTTGGAATTGCAGCAGCTCCTGGTCCAGCGCGGCTTCTACAAGGGCACGCCCGACGGCCAGTTCGGCGGCCAGACCCGCGACGCCTTGCGCAACTTCCAGGCCTCGATCGGGGCGCCCGCGGACGGATTTGCCTCTTCCGACATGCTGGAACGGCTGCGCGGACGGTAAATCCGTCCCGAAAGTAACCCTGAACACGAAATCCGGCCTCCGGCCTTGACGAGGGCGGCAGTTCCCCGGTGTATGGCGCAATCAAATCTGCCCGTTTGCGGCCCGATTCCGCTATTATATCGGGCCTATTCCGAAACCGTGGCACGTGCCTCAGAACTGCATGTCGAAGCCGAAATCATTTTTCAAGGCGCTGACCGAGACCGGCCCGTTGATCGCGCTGGGGACGGCGCTTGCGATCATGGTGTCGATTGCGGGCCCTGCGTCGGCGCAGTTCTTCAACTTCCCCGGCTTCGGCGGTCCGCCGCAGCGGTCTGCGCCACCGCGCAGTGGTGGTGGCTGGTTCGGCGGCGACTTCTTCGCACCATTCCAGCAGCCTCAGCAGCAGCAGGCCCCGCGCCAGGATTTTTCGCGTGCGCCCGCGCCTGCCAAGCGCGACACGACTCCCGAGAAGAACGTTCTCGTGATCGGCGACGCCATGGCCGACTGGCTCGCCTATGGCCTTGAGGACGCCTACACCGAGCAGCCTGACATGGGTGTGATCCGCAAGCACAAGACCACGTCCGGCCTGATCAAGTACCAGCCGAAGGGTGAGCCCTCGGACTGGGCTACCGCGGCCAAGGGCATTCTCGAGACTGAGAAGCCCGACGTCATCGTCGTCATGCTCGGCCTGAACGACCGCCTGGCAATCCGCGAGCCCGCCGCGGACAAATCCGACAAGCCTGCCGACAAGAAGAACGACAAGGGCGCGCGCGCCAAGCCGCAAGGCAAACCTGCGGACGGCAAGACGGACACCAAGCCCGGCCCGGATGCTGCCGCCAAACCCGACGACAAGCCGGCAGACCCCGACCTGCCGCAGGACGACGCCGACAATGCCGATGCACCGCAGACCGCCGCGCCGGAAAAAACCGCGCGCTCGCCGAACGGGCTCTATGAATTCCGCGACGACCGCTGGGTCGAGCTCTACGGCAAGAAGATCGAGGAGCTGATCGGCGTGCTCAAGGCCAAGGGCGTGCCGGTGCTCTGGGTCGGCCTACCCGCGATCCGCGGTCCGAAGGGCACCGCGGACATGCTGTTCCTGGATTCGCTCTATCGGGAAGGCGCAGCAAAGGCCGGTATCACTTATGTCGACGTCTGGGACGGCTTTGTCGACGAAGCGGGCCGCTTCCTCCAGAAGGGCCCGGACTTCGAAGGCCAGATCCGTCAGCTCCGCACCTCTGATGGCGTCTATTTCACCAAGGCCGGCGCACGCAAGCTCGCACACTATGTCGAGCGTGAGATTACGCGTCTGCTGGCTGGGCGCTCAGGCCCGATCGCATTGCCGAGCGAGCCGGCAACGCCGGATACCAGCGCCGAGCCCGGCAAGCCCGCGCCGCGACCGCTTGCGGGGCCGATCGTGCCGCTCGTTGCGGCCTCGATTTCCACCGATCAGTTGCTGGGCGGACCGGGATCGCGTCCGGCGGCCGTCGATGCACTCGCGGCCAAGACGCTGGTGAAGGGCGAGCCACTGACACCGCCGGCAGGCCGCGCCGACGACTATGCCTGGCCACGGCGCGAGGTCGGCCGCGAGCAGGCCAAGGGTGATACGCCGGTCGCAGCGACGACGCCTGAGGGCGGCGCCACTAATCCAAGTGCGGGGACCGCGCCGAATGCTGCTGCCGCGATTGCGCCGCCAAAGCCCGCGCCGAAGAAGCCGCCGGTCCAGCAACCGGCGCAGGCAACGCCATCGCTGCGCGATTTCTTCAGCTTCGGCTCGCCATCGCCGCCGCGTCAACTGGCGCCGCAGCCGCCGCGCAATCCAAATCCGGCGATCCCGCGTCCGCCGGGCAACGTTGGGCGATCGGCGGAATTCTGGGGTAATCCGCCGCGATAGATAGTCGTCTCGAGTAGGCTAGCTGTAGTAGCGCCAGCGGGGCGGCGGGCGGCGGGCTGGCCGCGACATCAACAGCGCGAGCGCAAAGCCGATGCCGCCGGCGATCAGCAGCGCGCCGAGCGGGTTGTCCTGCACTCTCTTTGCAAGTGCCTGCGTACCGTCGCGGAATGTATCCTGGCCAGCTTCATACGCATCCTTCGCGTAGCCGGCAGCGGTATCCGTAGCATCGCGCGCGGCATCCTTCGCCTGGCCGTACAGGTTCTGCACGGTGCCGGCCGCTTCGCGCGCCTTGGCCGAGGCCTGCGTCTTCACGTCTCCCGTCATCTCACCGACCGCACCTTCGACGCGTCCGGCAAACTCCTTGGCTGATCCGGCAATCCGATCGTTGTCCATGGTGGTCCTCCTCGAGGGTCAGCCGAAGTAACCGATCAGCCGCAGCGCAGTTCCGCATCGTCGCTTAGAGAATGAGCCCGCCGTCGACGACGATGGTCTGACCAATGATGTAGGACGACAACGGCGAAGCCAGGAACAAGGCCGCACCGGCCATATCAGCCGGCGTGCCCAATCGCCGCAGCGGAATGCGTGACAGCGCTCCCTCGAGCCGCTGGGGATTGGAGGTCGTGACTTTGGTCATCTTGGTATCGACGAGCCCCGGCGCGATGCCGTTGACGCGGATGCCGTCCTCAGCCCAGGCTTCGCCCAGCGTCCGCGTCAATCCGACCGCACCGGTCTTCGAGGCATTGTAGGCCGGATTGCCCATGGTGGAGTGATAGGCGGCGGTCGACGAGACGATGATCAGCGACCCCTGCGCATCCCGCAACATGGGATGAAAGCGCGTGGCACAGGCCATCAGGCTCATGAGGTTGACTTCGACCACCCTGCGGAAACCGGCCATCTCGAATTCGCCGCGGTGATAGATCACTGCACCCTGTGCCAGCACCAGCACGTCGAGACGTTCGAACGACGGCTTGAACGCTTCGATCGCCCTGGCATCGCTGACATCGAGCTGGGCGTAAACAAGGCCCGTGAGATCCGATCCCTCCTCCGCCGAATAGTCCTTCGCATGGGCGCGCGTGCCGTAGACCGCAACTTGCGCGCCCTTGCCACGAAAGGCCTGTGCGATGCCGTTACCGATGCCGCTGGAACCGCCGACGACCAGAACCTGCTTACTCGAGAAATCGAGCTCGTTCATCGCGGCCTCCCTTTGCTTTTGCTTTGTTTGACGTGTGTGCGGATCGATGCCAGCCTTGTCAATCACACAACAATAGACAAGCGGGCCTCGAGGAAACTGCATGCCAGAGTTCAAGCAGCTCAGCCGATCCGTCAGGGGATTGACCGTTCTCATTACGGGTGCGGCAAGCGGCACGGGACGCGCCACCGCACGCGTGTTCGCCGCGGAGGGCGCCAATGTCGCCGTGACCGACTACGATGCGGATGGCGCGCAAGCCGTCGCCAGGGAGATCACCGCCAGCGGCGGCTCCGCCGAGGCGTGGAAGCTCGATGTTGCCAACGCCAAGGAGATCAGCCGCGTGGTGGGCGACGTCGCCGCGCATTTCGGCGGGCTCGACATCGTCGTCAACAATGCCGGCATTTCCGTGCGCGTCGCGATCGACGACGAAGCTTACGAAGATGCCTGGGCCAAGGGCATTGCGGTGATGTTGACGGCGCATCCGCGCATCATCCGCGCGGCCCTGCCCTACCTGCGCAAATCGAAGAGCCCGCGCATCGTCAATATCGCGTCCACAGAGGCGCTCGGCGCAACCGCGCTGCACAGCCCCTATTCGGCCGCCAAGGGCGGCGTTGCGAGCCTGACGCGCTCGCTCGCCGTCGAGCTCGGCCGCGAGGGCATCACCGTGAACTGCATCTGTCCGGGGCCGATCCGCACCGCGATCACCGACCGGATTCCGGAAGATCACAAGACGATCTATGCCAAGCGCCGCACCGCACTTGGCCGCTATGGCGACCCCGAGGAGGTCGCGCACATGACCTTGAGCCTGTGCCTGCCGGCAGCCTCGTTCCTGACCGGCGCGGTGATTCCGATCGACGGCGGCCTGATGGCGCGGAACGCGTGAGAGCCATGCGCGCATAGCGTTGACAGCGGCAGGCGCGGGGATACCCTTTTCACGAACAGAGCGGGCAAACCGCTTGCAGGCCCCGGGAGAGCGCCAGGAGAATCGCAATGACGATCGCCATCCGGCAGCTTCAGAAGCATTTTGTCGGCGAGGTCTCGGGCCTCGATTTGCGCCAGCCGCTCACAAAGGATGAGGCGCGCCAAATCGAGGCTGCGATGGACAGATACGCGGTGCTGGTTTTTCACGACCAGGACATCACCGACGAGCAGCAGATGGCCTTCGCGCTGAATTTCGGCCAGCGCGAAGATGCGCGCGGCGGCACCGTCACCAAGGAAAAGGACTATCGCCTCAGCTCGGGACTGAACGATGTCAGCAATCTCGGCAAGGACGGCAAACCGCTGGCGAAGGACAGCCGCACGCATCTGTTCAATCTCGGCAATTGCCTCTGGCATTCCGACAGCTCGTTTCGCCCCATCCCCGCAAAATTTTCGCTGCTGTCGGCGCGCGTGGTGAACCCGAAGGGCGGCAACACTGAATTTGCCGACATGCGCGCGGCCTATGATGCGCTCGATGACGAAACCAAGACAGAGATCGAGGATCTGATCTGCGAGCATTCGCTGATGTATTCGCGTGGCTCGCTCGGCTTCACCGAATATAGTGACGAGGAGAAGACGATGTTCAGGCCGGTGTTGCAGCGCCTGGTGCGCACGCACCCGGTGCATCGCCGCAAGTCGCTGTATCTGTCCTCACATGCCGGCAAGATCGTCGGCATGAGCATGCCCGAGGGCCGGCTCTTGCCGCGCGATCTCAACGAGCACGCAACACAAGGAGAATTCGTCTACGTGCACCAATGGAAGCTGCATGATCTCGTGATGTGGGACAACCGTCAGACCATGCACCGCGTCCGCCGCTACGACCAGGCGCAGCCCCGCGACATGCGCCGCGCAACGGTGGCGGGCACCGAGCCGACGGTGCAGCAGGCGGCGGAGTAGGCCAAGCGCTGCGTCACCTGCGAAGGTGAACGCGACCATCAGTAGCCCTGAGGAAATCAGGCATGCGCGGTCACTCCCAAAATTAAAAGTCGAAAACAACCCCATGCAAAGTAGGACAGCCGCCGCCAGCAAGGATGTTTGGTGGAGCGGACGTTTGACACGTCGGGCAAGTCGGCAAAACAAATCCCTCATCGCGCCCAGTTGCTTTTGGGCCAAAGCAACCCTCAGGTTGCAGGCAAAGCCCGCCGAACAGTCGAAAATGACCCTGAGCAGGCTCAGATGACGCCGCTACAGCGAGCGCGCCGTCGCGACGATCGGCGCGTGGTGCGGTTACGGCTTGCACCTCAAGTGACATGGCGTTCGCTTAGACGGCAAACGGGCAAAAAAAAATTCCAAGATAGGTCAGTATCGCTGTCCAGTGCGTCTTTACCGCAACAGCCGGTGAGAAAATCGAGCCGTCAAGCCTCACGCCTTCGTTGTGGCAAATCCAAAAGCTACGTCGATGCAGGATTGGGGCCCCCAGACTGAACACGGGGATCTGTGGTTGGGATTGAATGGGGAAACCGCGGCCGCGCGGTTGGCGACATTGAAGATTTGGCAAGTAAGCTGTATTGCCGGCGCACTGGGCGCAACTTCGCTTGCCGCGATTCATCAGATCGCGGCGACGCCCACGAGCGTCGCAACGCCGAATGCGAGAGTTGCCGATGCATTTGGCATCATCCCGCTGAACGTGACGACGCTGCTGACGAACGCCAGCGCGGAGTTGCCGGCTCCGGTCATCGAGGCGAAATTCGACACAAGATCATCGGCCAATGCGATTGTTGCGGCGGGGTTCGCAGACGCGGCGCCGGACTCGGTGATGCCGTCCGAAGTGACCAGTTCGCCGCCGCAAGGGCCAACGTTGCAGACCAGTGCGAGCCTCGATGCTACGCCGCCCACGAGCGAGTCAACGCCGCAGCTGGACCCGCCGCATGCTGCTTCTCCCAAGCCGGACGAAGGCGAGCTGCCGTATCTGAAGTACTACGTCTACTCGGAAGTTCCTCCGCCTGAGAAACCCGCGAAGATCGCCTTGGCGGCATTCGGCGACGTTCCGCTCGGAACGCCGGTCCAGGAGATCGAACGCGCGGCCAAAGCATTTGGAGTCGATGCCAATTTCATGAAGGCGGTTGCCAAAATCGAATCCGATTTTGATCCCAGGCAACGCACCGGCTCCTATATAGGTCTGTTCCAGCTGAGCAAGTCTGAGTTTAGGACTTACGGGTCGGGCGACATCCTCAATTCTCGCGACAATGCTGTGGCCGCCGCCTACAAGTTCATCACCGAGGCTGCGCTATTCGAAGCAACGACGCACGAGGAGCTGACGTTCGCCAATCTTTATCTGATCCACCAGCAGGGCTGGGAAGGAGCCGCCCAACACATCAGCCATCCGCAGCGGATTGCCTGGAAGTCGATGTGCGCGACTCGCGAGGGCATCGAGAAGGGCGAGAGATGGTGCAAGCGCGCCATCTGGGGCAACACGCTGCCGGCGGTCAAACGCGAATGGAAGTCGGTCGATCGCCTCACCTCGGGCGCGTTCGTGACGATGTGGCGGGATCGCGTCGAGACGCTCTATGCCCGCTACCCCGCGCCGACGCCGCGGCGGCGGGACGCTTGAGAGCTTTCGTTTGGTCGGGAACGTGTTCCGGCAATCTTCGAGTCCGATTTCCAGCGCCGGATTAGGTTTGCGTTTCGCTTTGAGACCACGCGGTTGCTCGCCCAGCGGCCCGATTGACCCAAGGATCGATCGCTGCCGCCTCCGAGACTAGAACCTAGCAGCCTGTCATCGGGTCGCCGAAGGCGGCATGACCGCGCGGGTGTAACTACGCGTGCCCGGCCTCGTTCGAGAGCATGCCGGGATCGATGCCGATCTTGTGCAAGGCACGCGCGTACTTGTCCTCGACGTCGTCGCCGAAGATCAAATCCGCATCGGCATCGCAATGCAGCCAGCCATTGCTCTGGATCTCGGTCTCGAGCTGACCCGGCGCCCAGCCGGCATAGCCGAGCGCGAGGATGGCACGCTTTGGACCGGAGCCGTTGGCGATCGCGCGCAGGATGTCGACAGTCGCGGTGAGGCAGACGCCGTCATCGATCCGCAGCGTCGCGTTCTCGATGTAGAAGTCGCTGGAATGCAGCACGAAGCCGCGCCCCGTATCGACCGGGCCACCGCGCAATACCTTCATGCTCTCGGCGTTCTCCGGCAGTTTGATCTGCGCGCCTTTCTTGATGATACCGAGCTGCTCCAGCAACTCCGGAAAATCGATGCTGCCGGCGGGATGATTGACGATGATGCCCATCGCGCCCTCGGCCGAATGGGCGCAGAGATAGATCACCGAGCGCTCGAAGCGGGGGTCGCCCATGACCGGCATGGCGATCAGGAGCCGCCCGTCGAGATAGCCCGCCGAATTAGAGACGGTAGGGCCGATCGCCGGGGTGCTATCGCCAGTTCTCTTGCCTGCAGAACCCATCGGTGAAGCACTCCCTCTCGGTTCATATCCTGATGTCGGGCTTGTCCGCTGTCAAATCAAGGCTTGCGTGGACCGAAATCCCCGAGCCTAACTCCCAAGCCGAATTCCCAAGCCGAATTCCCAAGCCGAATTCCTAAGCCTGCTGCCGGTTCATCCATCACAAGCAATTCAATGGTTTGCCCCGGATCGACCCTGTAAAGACGTACCATGCTCACCATAGTTCCCAAGCACGCTGCGACCATCGTCGCCGCAACCTTGCTCGTGTCGGCGCAGCCCTCGAGCGTCCGCGCCGACGACGCCTCGCCCTGGCAGCGCGACGGCCATTCTGCCGTGCGCCTCTTGGCGGGATCGCGCAGCGGCCCGGTGCTGCTCGGCGGCATCGCATTCCAGCTTCAACACGGCTGGAAGACCTATTGGCGCACGCCCGGGGACTCCGGCGTTCCGCCGCGGTTCGACTTCTCCAAGTCCGAAAATGTCGAAGCTGTGACGGTGATGTGGCCAGCGCCGCTGAAATTCGACGACGGCGCCGGCGGCCATTCGATCGGCTATCACGACCAGATCGTGCTGCCGCTGCGCATCGTCGCCAAGGCACCGGACAAGCCCGTGACCCTGCGCGCGGAGATCAACTACGCGGTCTGCGAAAAGCTCTGTATCCCGGTTGAGGCCAGCGCCGAGCTCGGCTTCAACAGCGTCGCCTCGACCGAGGACGGCACGCTGTTCGCGGCGCTCGACAGCGTGCCGAAGCCCGCCAATATCGGCGATTCCGCTCCGCTAACCATCCGCGACGTCAAGCGCGAGGGCGCGACGAAGGTGCTGGTCGACGTGGCCACGCCCGATGGGCGCAACGTCAACCTGTTCGTGGAGGGGCCGACACCCGACTGGGCGCTACCGATCCCCTCGCCCGTCGAGCACAGCCCAGCAGGCGTCAAGCGCTTCGCCTTCGAGCTCGATGGCCTGCCGCCCGGCGCCAAGCCCGACGGCGCCGCGTTGAAGTTCACGCTGGTGGGGCCGGAGAAGTCGTACGAGTTCAATATCAATCTGGATTGAGCCAAGGTGTCCTTCCGGGGCGCGCGTAGCGCGAACCCGGAATCTCGCGCCACAAGCTCTAGATTCCGGGCCCGATGCGGCGCCTGTCATCGGGCCGCGCTTTGCGCGGACCCGTTGGCATCGCCCCGGAATGACTGATGGCACCGTTTCTTAACGAATGGTTGCTACGCCAAACCCTGCCGCATCTTGCGGGGGCGCAGGGATCTTCGACGTGGCCGTGACGGACGCACAACCCGCAACGAGTGAGCCCGTCGGGTCCTTCGCACGTTTGCGTGCCAGATGGACCGGCGTGGGCGGCGCCACGAGCGAGGCGTCGCTGACGCGACGGCTCGCTGGTACCATCTTCCTCATCCGTGTGATCAGCGCAGGTCTTGCCTATTTCTCGCAGATCCTGCTGGCGCGCTGGATGGGCACGTCCGACTACGGCGTCTATGTCTACGTCTGGACCTGGGTGCTGCTGCTCGGCAGCATGATGGATTTCGGTATCTCGGCCTCCGCACAGAAAATCATTCCCGAATATCGCACCAGCGGCGCGCACGCGCTGCTGCGCGGCTTCCTCTCCGGTAGCCGCTGGCTGACCTTCGTGGTCTCGATCCTGGTCTCGCTTGTGCTGGCAGGCATCATCTTCCTGCTCTCGCCATGGATCGATCCGGCCGCACGGCTGCCGCTCTATATCGGCTGCATGACGCTGCCGGCCTTCGTCGTCGCCAACACCCAGGACGGTATCGCCCGCGCGCATGACTGGATGCAGCTCGGCCTGATGCCGCAATTCATCATTCGCCAGGCGCTGATCATCGGTATCACCGCGTCCGCCTTCCTGCTCGGCTTTCATCTCGGCGCTACCGCCGCGATGGTGGCAAGCGCGGGCGCGGTATGGATCGCGATGACCGGCCAGATGGTGGCGCTGAACCACAAGCTCGCGGACCATGTTGAGGACGGCCCCAAGGCATACGACGTCAGGGGCTGGCTAGCGATCTCGCTGCCGATCCTGCTGGTCGAGAGCTTTTATCTGCTGTTGTCCTACACCGATGTGCTGGTGCTTCAGCAATTCCGCCCCTCCGACGAGGTTGGCGTCTATTTCGCCGTGGTGAAGACGTTGGCGCTGGTGTCCTTCATCCACTACGCGATGTCGGCGACGACGGCGCATCGCTTTGCCGAATACAACGCGCTCGGCGACAAGAACCGTCTGTCGGCCTATGTCGCGCACGCCATCAACTGGACGTTCTGGCCCTCCCTCGCCGCGACCGCCGTGCTGCTGGCACTCGGCAAGCCGCTGCTCTGGCTGTTCGGACCGCAATTCGTGATCGGCTACGACATCATGTTCATCGCCGCGGTCGGGCTCGTGGTGCGCGCCGCGATCGGGCCGGTCGAGCGCCTCCTCAACATGCTCGGCCACCAGAAGATCTGTGCGCTCGCCTACGCGCTGGCCTTCGTGATGAACGTCATCCTCTGCATCGCACTGGTGCCGCACTTCGGCGGCCACGGCGCGGCGGCCGCAACGTCGATCTCGCTCAGCTTCGAGACCGTGCTGCTGTTCTGGATCGTCCGGCAGCGGCTCGGCCTGCATGTGCTGGCCTTCGGAAACTAACGCCGGTTGCTGGTCCGCGACCCGGCCAGCAAGAGGTCTGTGCAAAATGCTTCACCTGGATTGCCTCCCTCGAAACGTGCGTTTCGCGGAATGCTTGAGAATTGGACGAAATACCCCCTCGCCATCCACCCGCAGCATGTTTTTTCTTATTTGATCCAAGCAGTTGCAGTTCAGGGGAAGTTTATTCTACGTCGTATTGCCCTGTAGACGAGATAAACCTAGATTCCTCCCAGACATGATTGATCCGCTCTACGTCGCTTCGGGATTCGGCGTCGGCCTGCTTGTCGGGATGACCGGCGTTGGCGGTGGCTCGCTGATGACCCCGCTGCTGATCCTGTTGTTCGGCGTCCACCCATCGACCGCGGTCGGGACCGACCTGCTCTACGCCGCCGGCACCAAGACGGGCGGCAGCGTGGTGCATGGCTGGTCGCGCAGCGTGCATTGGCCCGCCGTGCTGCGGCTGGCCTGCGGCAGCATTCCGGCAAGTGCTCTGACGCTGTTCGTGCTGTGGAAGCTCGATCTCAAGAGCGACGCCGAGCGCGGCCTGGTCAATCTGGTGCTGTGCTTCGCGCTGCTGCTCACCGCAACCTCGCTGATCTTTCGCAAGGCGATCATGGAGCGCTATCGCAGGACGCTCGAAGGCGTCGACGACCGCACCACCGCGATCGCGACCGTGGTCACCGGTGCCGTGCTCGGCGTGCTGGTCTCGATCTCGTCGGTCGGCGCCGGCGCGGTCGGCGTGACCGTGCTGCTCCTGCTCTACCCGCGCCTGCCGATGGCGACCATCGTCGGCTCCGATATCGCCCACGCCGTGCCGCTCACGCTGGTGGCCGGCACCGGACACTGGGCGCTTGGTGACGTCGATTGGGCGCTGATGGGCGTGCTCCTGATGGGCTCCCTGCCCGGCATCGTGCTCGGCAGCTTCAGTGCCACGCGCGTGCCGGAGACGGTGCTGCGCCTGACCCTTGCCAGCGTCCTCTTCGTGGTCGCCGGCAAGATCATGTTTGCGGAGCTGAACCTGTCGTCCGCGATCGTCACCGCGCTGGCCTGGACTCATTGAACGCAGATCGGCCGCACAACTCACGCTGTCATCGACCAGCTTGCCGCCTCCGCTGAAGCTTCGGCGAGCCGAGTTTGCGAGCCTTGTTGGAGCCTTGTTGGAGCCTTGGCGGAGACGGGACCGGGCGAAACCGCCCAGTACTCGGCTATGATTGAATCGACAGGCCGTGGCGTACTGGACGCCCCACCGGGGCCCGTCATCGGGCTCGCCGAAGGCGAACCCCGGTGGCGGGCCTGACAGAGAGTGGATTTACTCCGCCGTCCAGCCGCCGTCGATCGAGAGATTGGTGCCGGTGATCTGCGCGGCATCATCGCTGCACAGGAACAGCGCCAGCGACGCCACCTGCTCGGACGTGACGAACTCTTTCGTCGGCTGCGCGTCGAGCAAAACGTCATGAATGACCTGCTCGCGCGTCAGATTGCGTGCCTTCATCGTGTCCGGGATCTGCTTCTCGACCAGCGGCGTCCAGACATAGCCTGGGCTGATGCAGTTGCAGGTGATCTTGTGGGTCGCAACCTCGAGCGCCACGGTCTTGGTGAGGCCGGCGATGCCGTGCTTGGCCGAGACGTAGGCCGACTTGAACGGCGAAGCGACCAGCGAATGCGCAGATGCCGTGTTGATGATACGGCCCCAGCCCTTCTTCTTCATGCCGGGCACCGCGGCGCGGATGGCATGGAAGGCCGAAGAGAGATTGATCGCGATGATCTGATCCCACTTCTCGACCGGGAACTCCTCGATCGGCGAGACGAACTGGATGCCGGCGTTGTTGACGAGAACGTCGACCGAGCCGAAGGTTTTCTCGCCGAGCGCGATCATCTGCGCGATCTCGGCGGGTTTGGTCATGTCGGCGGGCGAATAGATCGCCTTCACCTTGAAGTCGGCCTCGATCTTGGCGCGCTCCTTCTCGATATCCTCGGGCGAGCCGAAGCCGTTGATGACGACATTGGCGCCCGCCCCAGCGAAGGCACGCGCATATGCGAGCCCGATGCCGCTGGTCGATCCGGTCACGACGGCGTTCTTGCCTGACAGACTACCCATTTTCGTTCGCTCCTTTTGAGGCCGGGGGCGCGGTGACGTCCCCCGTGAGATCATAGGTCACCATGGTCTCGCCGGATTGCGGCTTTTCGAGCCAATCCTTGTGGCGCATCGACAGGTGCACGTCGCGCACGCCGGCTTCCCAATGCTCGACCATGGCGACATGCGAGAAGTCGTAATCCTTGGACGAGGATTCATAGTTCTTGCTGCGGTAGATCAGATGCACCACGGTCACGGTACTTTCGCGCGATGCCTTGGCGAGGAATTCGACGGAGGGATCGTTCTTCAGGTAATCCGGCAATTTGCTGATCAGGTCGCGCACGGCCCTGCGGGCATTGTGCAACTGCCTGTTCTTGTCGGTGTTCATGCGCGTACGGCTGGAAAAGCGGATGTCCTTCTCGCGCTCGGCCGCCTCGAGCAGCGAGTTCGGCAGCTCACCACGCGCGCTGAACAGGTCGACCTGGAAGATCAGGAGGTCGCGTTCGAGCTCCGCGTCGAGCACATAGTCGAGCGGCGTGTTCGAGGCGATGCCGCCGTCCCAGTAATGCTCGCCATCGATGACGACGGAGGGAAAGCCCGGCGGCAGCGCGCCCGACGCCATGATGTGCTCGGGCCCGATCTTCTTGCCGAGCCTCTTGAACTCGTAATTGTCGAAGTAGCGAAAATTGCCGGAGGTGACGCCGACCGCGCCGACCGACAGACGCGTCTTTAGATCGTTGATGCGGTCGAAATCGACCAGCCGTTCCAGCGTCTTCTTCAGGGGCGCGGTGTCGTAATAGCTCTCCGATTCCGGATGACCCGGTGGCCAGAGTGGCGCCGGCGGGACCCGAGGGACGAAGAAGCCGGGCACGCCGAAGGTCGCAATCAACGCGGCACTCGTGGAGTTGAACAGCTCGCGGCTGTGATCACTCTTGCCGATCGGCTTCCACGGCACCGGCGCCGACACCATCTCCCAGAATTCCTTCAGCCGCTTGATGCGGGTCTGGCCCTCATTGCCCGCAATGATGGCGGCGTTGACCGCGCCGATCGAGATGCCGGCAACCCATTCCGGCTCGAAGCCGAAATGGCACAGCGACTGATAGGCGCCCGCTTGATAGGAGCCGAGCGCACCACCGCCCTGGAGCACCAGGACACGCTGCGCATTGGCGGGGATTCTGTTCGATGCCGGGCCTTGATGATCGGTCATGAGAGGATCAATGGACTGAGGGCAGCCCACCGTGACCCCAGTTCACGGCGGCGTCAATGTTTTGGGGATCAAGACTGGCTTATCGGGGCTCGGTAGCCGCCATAATCATCGTCCAGAACACCTTGTATTTGGTGTTCGGAGCATAGCTCGCCGCTATACCCAATTTTGTGACACCGCTTTTGAGCATGTTGGCACGGTGTGGCGGCGAGTCGCGCCAGCCGGAAAATGCTTCCGCCAGCGTATGATAACCGGCCGAGATGTTCTCGACCGCGACGGTCGCCGGATAGCCGCCGGCGGCGAGCCGCTTGGCGAGCGGCGCACGGACGTCGTGGTCCATCTTGTTGGCGGTCGCCATCGCCTGGGACTGGGATTCGGCCAGTCGCATCAGGTCGGGATCGATGACGATGGTGCCGAGGCCGTTGTTCTGGCGGTACTGCGAGATCATCACGGCCGCGGCCTGCGCATCGAGCCGAGCGCCTGAGACGGCCATGTCGGCATACATCGACGGCTGTTCGACCGGCGCTTCGTTACCCGCGCAACCGGCGAGAAGCAAAGCGATGAGAATTGCGGCCGTAGCGCGCATGAATCGGGCCCCCAAGAAGACGGGCCGTTGTTGCATACCAACCGTGGCTGAAAGGTGAATTTTACGGAAAATGCTGCCGTCGTTCCGGGGCGATGTGAAGCGTCGAACCTGGAATCTCGAGATTGTGGCACGGCTTCCGAGGCCGCACTATCGCACCCCGGAAATACCGGCCTCAGGCGCCCGCAAATATCCGGTAACGGCGGAGCTCCAGGCCGACCCTGTCGCCGGCGTACAACTCCTTGTCGCGGGGGGCGTCGATCTCGATGGTTTCGCCACCCAACAGCGCGACTTCGGCACGCTGCACAGGGCCGAAGTTCCGCACATGCTGCACGGCGCCCTCGAAGGCGCCACTGCCGGGCGGGCCGACGAGCATGTCGTGTCGCCGTACGAACAGCCGTGACGCGCCAGACGTGAGCCCATCAGCTGCGAGCCCGAGCGGCCGATCACCAAGCCGGACCACGCCATCGGCAACCTGAACCGGCAGCTCGATGGATTCGCCGATGAAACCGTGCACGAAGGCGGTTGCCGGTCGTTCATAGACGTCAGCGGGAGAGCCGATCTGCTCGATCTTGCCCTTGTCCATCACCACGACGCGGTTGGCGACTTCGAGTGCCTCCTCCTGGTCGTGCGTGACGAAGATCGAGGTGACGTTGATCTCGTGGTGTAGCGAGCGCAGCCATTTGCGCAGCTCCTTGCGCACCTTCGCATCCAGCGCACCGAAGGGCTCATCGAGCAACAGGATGCGCGGCTCGATTGCGAGCGCACGCGCCAGCGCAATACGCTGGCGCTGGCCGCCAGAGAGCTGGCTTGGATAGCGGTCGGCGAGCCAGTCGAGCTGCACGAGATCGAGCAACTCCTTGACGCGCGAGCGGATCGCCGCCTCCTCTTTCCTCGCCGCGCGTGGCTGCACGCGCAGGCCGAAGGCGACGTTCTCGAAAACGGTCATATGGCGGAACAGCGCGTAATGCTGGAACACGAAACCGACATTCCGCTCGCGCGCGCCCCGCGCGAGTGCGTCCTCACCGTTGAAAGAGACTTCACCCGAATCCGGCCAATCCAGGCCGGCGATGATCCGAAGCAGCGTGGTCTTGCCGGAGCCGGAGGGACCGAGCAGCGCCAGCAACTCGCCATTGTCGACCTTGAGGTCGACGCCGTCGAGCGCCGCAAAGCTGCCGAACTTCTTGACGAGATTCTTGACTTCAATGGTCACGGGAGTCGTGTCCTTCGTCCAGATGACGTTCGAGAACGGTTTTGGCAATTAGCGTTATCAGTGCCAGCATCGCGAGCAGCGAGGCGATCGCGAACGCGGCAACGAACTGGTATTCGTTGTAGAGGATCTCGACCAGCAGCGGCATGGTGTTGGTCTCGCCGCGGACATGGCCGGACACGACAGAAACCGCGCCGAACTCCCCCATCGCGCGCGCATTGCAGAGCAGCACGCCATAGAGCACGCCCCATTTGATATTGGGCAAGGTCACACGGAAAAACGTTTGCAGACCCGAGGCGCCAAGCGAGATCGCGGCCTCTTCCTCCTGCGTGCCCTGTTCCTGCATCAAGGGGATCAGCGCACGCGCCACGAAAGGGAAGGTCACGAAGGTGGTCGCGAGCGCGATGCCGGGCACCGCGAACAAGATCTGGATGTCGTGATCACGCAGCCAGCCGCCGAAATAGCCCTGCGCGCCGAACAAGAGCACGAAGACGAGACCCGAGATCACAGGGCTGACGGAGAACGGCAGGTCGATCAGCGTGATCAGGAAGGTCTTGCCCTTGAACTCGAATTTGGCGATCGCCCAGGCCGCGATCAGACCGAACACGAGATTGAGGCCGACCGAGATCGCAGCCACCAGCAGCGTCAGCCGGATCGCGGCCAGCGCCTCCGGCTCCGACAGCGCGGCGAGATAGGCCATGATGCCCTTGGAGAGGGCCTGCGCAAACACGACGACCAGCGGCAGCACGACGAAGACGGTGAGGAAGAGGATCGCAGCGGAGGTGATCGCGATCCGCACCGCCTTCGGTTCGGTACGAAGATTTTCGCGCGTGGCGACCGCACGCAGGCGCGCTTTTGCGTCGGGCGAGGAGAGCGAGACTGAATCGGCGATCTGCATCGTCATCGTATCCGCCCTCAATGTACCGGGATTCGGTTCTGCGCCCAGCGCTGCAACCGGTTGACCGCGAAGATGATGACGAAAGAAACGACGAGCATGATGACCGCGATCGCGGTCGCGTCGGCATAGCGGAATTCAGAGAGCCGGATCACGATCAGGAGCGGCGCGATCTCGGACACGTTCGGCATGTTGCCGGCAATGAAGATCACCGAGCCGTACTCGCCGACGGCGCGGGCGAAGGCGAGCGCCAGTCCGGTCAGCAGCGCCGGCGCGAGCGAGGGCAGGATCACGCGAATGATGGTCTGCCAACGGCTGGCCCCCAGACTTCCTGCCGCCTCCTCGATCTCGGGATCGAGATCCTGCAGCACCGGTTGCACGGTGCGCACCACGAAGGGGATGCCGATGAAGATCATGGCGATGAAGATGCCGAGCGGCGTGAACGCGACCTTGATGCCGAGAGCTGCGAGCGGCGCGCCCAGCCAACCTTTTTCCGCGAACAGCGAGGTCAGCGCGACACCGGCAACCGCCGTCGGCAGCGCAAAGGGCACGTCGACGATGGCATCGAACAGCCGCCGGCCAGGGAAGCGATAGCGCACCAGCGCCCAGACGATGATGCTGCCCATGACGAGATTGACGCAGGCCGCAGCAAAGGCGAGCCCGAAGGACACCCGCAGCGCGTTCAGCGTGCGGCGGCTGGTCAGGATGGCCCAGAACTGCTCGGGGCTCAGCTCGAGCGTGCGCAAGAAAAGACCCGCGAGCGGAATCAGGATGATGATCGACAACCAGGACAGCGTTAGTCCCATCGTGAGACCGAAGCCCGGCAATGTCCGTCGTCTTGCTGCGATTGCGCTCACCAGGCCCCCTGCTAAAGCCTCCTAAAGCGCGATGAGATTGAGATGATTCATCATCGCGCTTCAGGTTGTTGTTTGAGCATGATCTCTTCGGAAAACCGCTTCACACTTTTCCGGATCATGCTCCAAGACAGCGCCCGATCAGTTCTTGTAGATCTGATCGAAGACGCCGCCATCGGCAAAATGTTCCTTCTGCGCCTTGGTCCACCCGCCAAACACGTCGTCGATAGTGAACAAGCTGACCTTTGCGAAAGAGTTCTCGTATTTCTTCGCGATCGCCGGATCACGCGGACGGTAGAAGTTGCGCGCCGCGATTTCCTGACCTTCCTTGGTATACCAATATTGCAGATAGGCATCGGCTACGTTGCGGGTGCCCTTCTTGTCGACCACCTTGTCAACGACCGCGACTGGCGGCTCGGCGAGGATCGACTGCGGCGGCGCCACGATCTCGAATTTTTCCGGGCCGAATTCCTTCAGGGCCAGGTATGCCTCGTTCTCCCAGGCGATCAACACGTCACCGACGCCGCGTTCAACGAAGGTCACGGTCGAGCCGCGGGCACCGGTATCGAGGACAGGCACCTGCTGGTACAGCTTGCCGATGAACTCCTTGGTCTTGTCGACGGAGCCGTACTTCTTCAGCGCGTAGCCCCAGGCTGCCAGATAGTTCCAGCGCGCACCGCCCGACGTCTTCGGGTTCGGCGTGATGACGGCGACGCCCGGCTTGATCAGGTCGTCCCAGTCCTTGATGCCCTTGGGGTTGCCCTTGCGCACCAGGAACACAATCGTCGACGTGTAGGGGGACGAATTCTCCGGTAGTCGCTTTTGCCAGTCGGCGGCCGTAAGGCCCTTGGCCGCGATCGCGTCGATGTCATAAGCGAGCGCGAGCGTCACCACGTCCGCCTGCAAGCCGTCGATGACGCTGCGCGCCGACGCGCCCGAGCCATTATGCGACTGCTTGATCTCGACGCTCTTGCCAGTCTCCTTCTGATAGGCGTTCGCAAACGCCTTGTTGAATTCGACATAGAGCTCACGCGTCGGATCGTACGACACGTTCAAGAGGTTGATGTCAGCAGCGAAAGCCGAGCTTGCCCAGAGGAGGCCTGCCGCGAGCGGAACAATACGGCGGATCATGTCCATCTCCATTTACCTCGACAACATCGGCGTCATCGATGGCATGCGGGCATAACTCGGGTCGAAATGCTTCTAAGTCAACGGAACCGGATTTTCTTGTTTGCGGCGACGTAGCGCGGCTGTGCTACGGAATCTTCATCGTGTGGATGCCGCATTCTGTTTTGCCGCGGCCGCGCCAACGGCCCGCCCGCTCGTCCTCGCCTTCAGCCGCGCGGCTGGTGCAAGGCATACACCCAACCGACAGGAAACCTGAGGCCTGAAGTGGATGCTGCGGCAATTTGGCACGCGCGAAGATCGCCTTGATGTCTTCGCGCGAAACGTTGGCGAACGGATTGAACTTCAATCGCGCGCCATCATCTTCGACCACCGGAATCTCGGCGCGCACGCCACCCTGAAAACGCTTGCGGCCGTTGATCCATGCGGTGAACGGTTTCAGCGCCCGCGCCAACGGCTCGACTTTGCGGATACGGCAGCAGGCGTCGGGATTGGAGAACCAGAGATCGCGATCGGGATCCTCGCGCGTCAACGTCTCCGCCAGAGGCGCGATCGAGCGGACATCCTTCAGTCCGAGCGTCGCGATCAGCGTGTCGCGATAGGCGAGCGTCTCCTCGAACAGCCAGCCGGTGTCGAGAAAGACCACCGGGATCGCCGGATCGACGTCGGCCACCACCTTGAGCAGCGCAGCCGATTCCGTTCCGAACGATGACACGACCGCCAATCGTTCGCGCCCGACGACCTTCAATGCCGCAGCAACGACCTCTCCGGGCGCGGCATCGCGCAACGCGCGATTGAGCTCGTCGGCCGACGGCAGTGCCGGCGCGGCCGACAATGAATCCCCGGGCGCGATCGCGTTCACGTGCCGACACCTTCCGAATGGCGCAGTTGCATGCGCCGATGCAGTGCGGTGATGCGGCCATCGCCGGTCGGCTGGTAGAACACCGAATAGCGCTTCACGGTCTGCGTAAAGGCTTCCGCATCGGCCTGCTTCTTGACCTCGAAGCTGTCGAAGCCGGCGCGCAGCATGAACACGAACTGGTCACGCAGCACTTGGCCTGTTGCGCGCAGCTCGCCGCGATAGTCGTGGCGTTCGCGCAGCAGCCGCGACTGGCTGTAGGCGCGACCGTCGCGGAAGGTCGGGAACACCAGCGCGACCGCAGCAAGCTTGCCGAGATACGGCACCAGCGCGTCGATGTCACGATTGTTCGGCCAGATCACGCCGACCTTGCCGGGACGCGCAAGCAAGGCGTCCGCATCCTTCAGGAAGCGGTCGCCAGGCACCAGGATATCGCCGGCGGCGGGCAGCGGCGCATCGACGTCGAGCTTGACGAAACTATCCTCGACGATTTTTCCGCCCTTAACGAGTGGCATAAACCCGCTCCTTGAATGGTTCGACACCGAGGCGTTTGACGGTATCGATAAACAGTTCTTCCGGCCGCTCGCGCAACGCGAGATAGGCCTCGACGATGTCCTCGACCACGTCGGCGACCTCGTCGAATTTCACGCCGGGGCCGATCAGGTTGCCGAGTGCCGCATTCTCGTCGGCGCGGCCACCGATGGTGATCTGGTAGACCTCCTCGCCGTTCTTCTCGACGCCGAGAATGCCGATGTGACCGACATGGTGATGGCCGCAGGCGTTGATGCAGCCAGAGATGTTGATGTGCAGACGGCCGATCAGGTTGGCGAGCTCGTGATTGGCAAAGCGCCGCGTCAGCTCCTGCGCGATCGGGATCGAGCGCGCGTTCGCCAGCGAGCAATAATCGAGGCCCGGGCAGGCGATGATGTCGGTGATCAGGTTGACGTTGGGCGTAGCGAGCCCGAGCTTGTCGAGGGCCTTCCACAAGGCCGGCAGATCACGCTTGGCGACATGCGGCAGCGCCAGGTTCTGCTCGTGACCGACGCGGATCTCTCCGAAGGAATATTTATCGGCGAGATCGGCGAGCGCGTCCATCTGCTCGGCCGTGGCATCGCCCGGAGGTCCGCCGGTCGGCTTCAGCGAGATCGTGACGATCGAGTAGCCCTGCGCCTTGTGCGGGGCCACCGAGTTCTTCCGCCACGCCTCGAACTCCGGATCGGCCGCGGCCTGGCGCAGCTCGTCGGGCATATGCGGCAGCTTCTCGTAGGCCGGATAGGAGAAGCGCGAGCGGATGTCCTCGATGACGCTATCGTCGATCTGGAGCGAGGAGTTGCGGATATGCTGCCACTCGTCCTCGACCTCGCGCGAAAACTTCTCGATGCCGAGCTCGTGGACGAGGATCTTGATACGCGCCTTGTAGATGTTGTCGCGGCGGCCATACTGGTTGTAGACGCGCAGGATCGCCTCGACATAGCTCAGGATGTCGCGGCCATGGACGAAATGCTTGATGGTCTTGGCGATGAACGGCGTGCGGCCAAGCCCGCCGCCGACCAGCACCTCGAAGCCGGTCTCGCCCTTCTCGTTCTTGACGAGGCGCAGACCGATATCGTGGATCTTGATTGCGGCACGATCGTGATCGGACGCGGTGATCGCGATCTTGAATTTTCGCGGCAGGAACGAGAACTCGGGATGCAGCGTGGTGTGCTGGCGGAGCAGCTCCGACCAGATGCGCGGATCCTCGATCTCGCCCGGCGCGACGCCGGCCCACTGGTCCGAGGTGACGTTGCGCATGTTGTTGCCGGAGGTCTGCATCGCATGGATGCCGACCTCGGCGAGATCGGCCAGCGCATCCGGCAATTCGGCGAGCTTGATCCAGTTGAACTGGATGTTCTGCCGCGTGGTGAAGTGGCCATAACCGCGGTCATAGCGACGCGCGATATGCGCAAGCCGGCGCAGCTGTTCCGAGGACAGCGTCCCGTAGGGGATCGCGACGCGGAACATGTAGGCGTGCAGTTGCAGATAGACGCCGTTCTGCAGGCGAAGGATCTTGAATTCGTCCTCGGTGAGCTCGCCCGAGAGGCGGCGCTTCACCTGGTCGCGGAATTCCGAGACCCGCTCGTTGACCAGCGTGCGGTCGATTTCATCATAAGCGTACATCGAGAAGTGCCTTAAACCTGAGCCTGCGATCCGATGGTCACACCGGTGCGGCGGATTTGCTCGCGCAGGTTCCCGGGGAGGATCTTGCCGTCCTCGTCGACCTGCACAGGCGCGATATAGGCGCCGACTGCGCCGACGTCATCGGCCACCGACTCCGCAAGCAACGCCTTGGCCTCATCCGAGTTGCGCACGATCGCGGCCTCTGACAGGTCGGCGGACCAGCCTTTGGCGGCGGTGCGATAGACCACGATGCCATCCCAGGTGCGGTTGGCGGTCACGACCGAGGGGCCGGCGATCTTGATTTTCTTTTGTTCAAGAGGAGAGGTCATTGGGCAGCTTCCAATAGCTCAGAGATGATTTGCCTGGGGGATTGATGGCGAAAGGCGCCGGCATGCCGGACCACATCGCCGATGATGAGAACGGCGGGACCGCCGTCGAGACGTCTGACGAGTTCGGGCAGCTCTGCAAGCGTCCCGATCGCGCCTTGCGCATCTGGGCGCGTGACGCGCGCGAACACGCCGACGGGCGTCTCCGGCGAGCGGCCAGCGGCGAGAAGACCCTCGCGCACCACGGGCGCGGCGGTCATGCCCATATAGACGACGACAGTCATCTTGGTGTCGGTCAGCGTCGACCAGTCGACGGTCTCGGCATCCCGCGCCTTGTGCGCGGTGAGGAAGGTGATGCGCAGCGCCTCGTGACGGTAGGTGAGCGGCACCTCGAAATCGGCGGCGCCACCAAGCCCGGCGGTGATGCCCGGCACGATCGAATAGGCGACGCCGGCCGCGCGCAGCGCTTCGACTTCCTCGCCGCCGCGGCCGAACACGAAGGGATCGCCGCCCTTCAGTCGCACCACACGCTGGCCGGACTGCGCCGCTTCGATCATCAGCTTGTTAATCGCGTCCTGGCCGATACCGGGCTTGCCGACGCGGCGACCGACCGGAATGCGCGCGGTATCGCGGCGGATACGATCGAGAATTTCAGGTGACACCAGCTCATCATAGAAAACGACGTCGGCATCCTGGAGCGCGCGCAGTGCCTTGATGGTGAGGAGATCGGGATCGCCGGGGCCGGCGCCGACCAGCGCGACGTACCCTGCCGGCTTGTCGGCCAACGCGAACGCGGAGGGATCGGCAACGGCCTTGAGCGCGGCTTCCGCCTCGGCCCTTCGGCCCGCGAGCACCAGAGCGCCAATCGGGCCGTCGATCACGCGCTCCCAGAAACGGCGGCGCAACGGAAACTCGGCAATCGCGGCGTGAATGGATTTGCGGAAACCGCCGATGAATTCGGCGAGATCGCCAATTCGAGCGGGCAGGAGCGCCTCGATCTTCTCGCGCAGGCGCCGCGCCACGACCGGCGAGGCGCCGCCGGTGCCGACGGCGACCACGACGTCGCCGCGGTCGACGATCGCGGGGAAGATGAAGCTCGAATGCTCGAGATCGTCCATGACGTTGACGGGCAATCCGAGCGACTTCGCGCGCGCCGACATCGCCACGCCGATGTCACCTGCGCCTGCGCATACTATGGCGATGACACCGGTCAGATCCGCGGTGAGTGGATCGCCGTCGAGAAAGGTCACGCGTTGCGCATCATCGGCACCGACACCGCTGAGGTCGCGATTACCATCAGTCGCATGAACACGGGTGCGCGCGCCGGCGGCCGCGAGCACGCGCAATTTGGCGCGCAGCAGCTCACCCGCGCCGATGAGGACCACCGGACCGGTCTTGATGTCGAGGAATACCGGCAAGAAGCGCATACGGTACCTGCTTCCCCAATTACGGGGTTGACTGGAATTATTTTCTATATATGTCTCGTTTCGAGCGCGCAAAGAGAAAATTTTTTCTTCTCTTCTGCGCCGCAACTATAGAATTTTCGCCTCCAAACGCAAAGTGGCAGAGATGCATCTTCTCAAGGACGATTCCGCAGCTGTCGGAGTGAGCAGCCCGGCCCTCATCGGGCGCCTGGGCGCGCAAGAATCTTCTGCAGATCTCCCGCCCAGCATGGACCATCTCGACCAGCTGGAAGCGCAGAGCATCTACATCTTCCGCGAGGCCTTCGCCCGGTTGAAGAAGATCGCCCTGCTATGGTCGCTCGGCAAAGACTCCAACGTCATGATCTGGCTGGCACGGAAGGCCTTCTTCGGCCGGATGCCGTTCCCGGCCCTGCATGTCGATACCGGCAAGAAGTTTCCGGAGATGTATCGCTTCCGCGATCACTACGGCAAGGAATGGGAGCTCGACCTGCGCGTCGAGCCCTGCCCGCCCATTGATGCCGTCGATCCGACGCTGCCGCCGGCCGCACGCTCGGCCGCACGCAAGACGGAAGGCCTGAAGATGGCGCTCGCCAAATATGGCTTCGACGGCCTGATCGCCGGCATCCGTCGCGACGAGGAGGCAACGCGTGCCAAGGAGCGCGTGTTCTCGCCGCGCGGTCTTGAAGGCAACTGGGACGTGCGCGACCAGCCGCCGGAGTTCTGGGACCACTTCAACGCCTCGCCGCCGCAGGGCGCCCATTTGCGCATTCATCCGATCCTGCATTGGACCGAGGCCGACATCTGGGCCTACACCAAGCGCGAGAACATCCCGATCATCCCGCTTTATCTGTCGCAGAACGGCAAGCGCTATCGCTCACTGGGTGATCAGGACATCACCAATCCGGTCGCTTCGACAGCGTCCAACATCGACGAGATCCTGATCGAGCTCGAACAGACCAAGGTGCCGGAGCGCGCGGGCCGTGCGCTCGACCATGAGACCGAGGACGCCTTCGAGCGCCTGCGCGTCGCCGGTTATCTCTGATCCCTGAGGACGCAACGCGGCTATGAACATGCTCGTCACTTCTGCTACGCCAGCAACTCCGAACGGCACCACGCGTCCGCAGGTCCGCATCGTCATCGTCGGCCATGTCGACCACGGCAAGTCGACGCTGGTCGGTCGCCTCCTGCATGAGACCGGCAGCCTGCCCGAGGGCAAGCTCGAAATGCTCAAGGCCGTCAGCGCACGGCGCGGCATGCCCTTCGAATGGTCGTTCCTGCTCGACGCGCTGCAGACTGAGCGCGACCAGGGCATCACCATCGACACCACGCAGATCCGCTTCCGTACCAATTCGCGCGACATCGTCCTGATCGACGCGCCGGGCCACGCGGAATTCCTCCGCAACATGATCACCGGCGCCTCGCAGGCCGACGGCGCGGTGCTGATCATCGATGCGCTTGAAGGCGTGCGCGACCAGACCCGCCGGCACGGCTATCTCCTGCATCTGCTCGGCGTGAAGCAGGTCGCGATCGTCGTCAACAAGATGGACCGCGTCGATTTCAGCGCGGATCGATTCAAGGAGATCAGCGACGAGATTTCGGCACATCTGAAGGGCCTCGGTGTCACGCCGACGGCGGTGATCCCGATTTCGGCGCGCGACGGCGACGGCGTCGCGGAACGTACCGATCGCATCGGCTGGTACAAGGGCCCGACCGTGGTCGAGGCGCTCGACCGGCTCGAGCCGGCGCGGCCGCTGAAGGCGCTGGCGCTGCGCCTGCCCGTGCAGGCGATCTACAAATTCGACGACCGCCGCATCGTGGCGGGCCGCATCGAGTCCGGCAGCCTGGTTGCCGGCGATGAGATCGTGATCATGCCGGCTGGCAAGATCGCCAAGATCAAGACCGTCGAGAGCTGGCCGGTAACGCCGGTTGCGACCCGGCAGGGTGCGGGCCGCTCGGTCGGCATCACGCTCGACCGCGAGCTGTTCGTCGAGCGCGGCGATATCATCGCGCATGCGGGCGCCGCGCCGCGCGAGACGCGGCGCCTGCGCGCGCGCATCTTCTGGCTGCACGACAAGCCGCTCGCCAAGGGCGATCAGCTCCTGGTGCGCTGCGGGCCGAAGGAAAGCCGCGCCACCGTCGTTGCGATCGAGAAGGCTGTCGACCCCGGTGAGCTCTCGAGCAGCGAGAACAAGGCGATCGGCCGCAACCATGTCGGCGAGATCGACATCTCGCTTTCCAATCCGATTGCCACCGATCCCTATACCGAGAACCCGCGCACCGGGCGCCTCGTGATCGAGGTCTCCGGGCGCATCGCCGGCGGCGGCCTGGTGCTGTCGGTCGACGCCGGACAGCGCGCCGTGCCCGTCGACATCGTGCCGGTGGAATCCGCACTCCGTCCCGACGAGCGGTCCGCGCGCTATCAGCACAACGGCGCCGTGGTCTGGCTCACCGGCCTTCCCGCCTCCGGCAAGTCGACGCTGGCAAAAGCGCTGGAGCGGCGTCTGTTCACCAATGGCGGCTCGCCGATCCTGCTCGACGGCGATACGGTGCGCGCGGGGCTGAACAGCGATCTCGGCTTCTCTGCCGCCGATCGCAGCGAGAACATCCGGCGGCTCGCGGAAGTCGCGACGCATCTCGCCCGCAACGGCCATATCGCGATCGTCGCGGCCGTCTCGCCCGCGCGCGAGGACCGCGCCACGGCGCGCCGCATCGCCGACACGACGTTCCGCGAGATCTACGTCGCGACGCCCGCGGAAGTCTGCGAGAGCCGCGATCCCAAGGGCCACTACGCGAAAGCCCGCTCCGGCGCGCTTCAGTCGTTCACCGGCATCGGCAACGACTACCAGCCGCCGCAAGGTGCCGAGCTGACCATCGACACCTCGACACGTTCGGTCGCGGACGCAACCGACGCGATCGAACAGATGCTGAAGGCAAGCGGCGTGCTGTTCGACGAGGTCGTCGACCTCGCCGCGAATATTTGAGGCTCGCCTATTTCCCCTTGTCGTCGCCCGGCTTGACCGGGCGACCCAGTATCCCAGAGACAGCGATGGGATACGGAGAAGCCGCAGCGTATTGGATGCCCCGCCTTCGCGGGGAATGACAACGGTTGCGTTGGTCCGCGGCACCCCATCTTGACATTTTGACAGACTTTAGGGGTCTTCTCACCGCCCCGGTTTTGAGGCTAATAGGGCCTCGAAAGTCGCCCGTTATGGGCGCGTTTTGCTGCCAGCGGGTCAAAGGCGGCCAAAAACAGCCAAATCCAACAAGAAAGCCCCTCATGAAACGCCACGACGCCCATGGTTTGAAGATCGCCCCTGTTCTCTTCGACTTCGTCGCGAAGGAAGCGGCCCCGAAGACGGGCATCGCGCCGGACGCGTTCTGGGCCGGGCTTGCCGCGATCGTGAAGGAGCTGGGTCCCAAAAACCGCGCGCTGCTCGCGGTCCGCGACAGCTTGCAGGCCAAGATCGACGACTGGCATCGCGCGAATAAGGGCAAGCCGTTCGACATCAATGCCTATACCACCTTCCTGAAGGAGATCGGCTATCTGCTGCCCGAGACTGCGACGCAGAAGGTCGAGACGGTCAATGTCGATGAAGAGATCGGCAAGATCTGCGGGCCGCAGCTCGTCGTGCCCCTCACCAATGCGCGCTACGCGCTGAACGCAGCGAATGCGCGCTGGGGCTCGCTCTACGACGCCTTCTACGGCACCGACGCGATCCCACATGACGCGGCCGACACCGCCAAGGGCTACAGCAAGGCGCGCGGCGACAAGGTCATTGCGAAAGCAAAAGCCTTCCTCGATGCCGCCGTGCCACTCGCGACCGGCAGCCACACCGACGTCACCGCCTATAGCGTGGTCGCAGGCCAGCTCGCGGCGAAGCTGAAGAGCGGCAACGCCACCGCCCTGAAGAATGCCGCGCAGTTCGCCGGCTATGTGGGCGATGCGGCGGCGCCGTCCGCGGTGCTCCTCGTGAACAACGGCCTGCATGTCGAGGTGAAGATCGACCGCAGCAACACGATCGGCAAGGACGATCCCGCCGGGGTTGCCGACATGATCATGGAGGCGGCGGTATCCACCATTCTCGACATGGAAGACTCCGTCGCCGCGGTCGATGCCGAGGACAAGGTGCTGGTCTACCGCAACACGCTCGGGCTGATGAACGGCACGCTCTCGGCCGACTTCGAGAAGGGCGGCAAGACGCTGACCCGCTCGCTCAACACCGACCGCAGCTACAAGACGCCGGACGGCAAGGGCGAAGTGAAGCTGCACGGGCGCAGCCTGCTCCTGATCCGCAATTGCGGTCACCACATGTTCACCGACGCGGTGCTCGATGAGACGGGCGAAGAGATTCCGGAAGGCCTGTTAGATGCCGCCGTCACGGGCTTGCTTGCGATCCACGACCTCAAGGGTCTTTCGAAGAGCAAGAACAGCCGCACCGGCTCGGTCTACATCGTCAAGCCGAAGATGCACGGCCCCGACGAAGTGGCGCTGACCTGCGAGATCTTCGGCCGCGTCGAGCAGATGCTGGCACTGCCGGAGAACACGCTCAAGGTCGGCATCATGGACGAGGAGCGACGCACCACCGTCAACCTCAAGGCCTGCATTCAGCAAGCCTCCAAGCGTATCGTCTTCATCAATACCGGCTTCCTCGACCGCACGGGCGACGAGATCCACACCTCGATGGAAGCGGGTCCGATGATCCGCAAGAACGAGATGAAGGCGCAAGCGTGGATCAAGGCCTATGAGGACTGGAACGTCGACATGGGACTGATCGACGGCCTGCCCGGCCACGCCCAGATCGGCAAGGGCATGTGGGCAGCGCCCGACAAGATGGCGGACATGCTGCAACAGAAGCTTGCCCATCCGCAAGCCGGCGCCACCACTGCCTGGGTGCCCTCGCCCACGGCGGCGACGCTCCACGCGCTGCACTATCACCAGGTCAATGTCATCGCGCGCCAGCAGGAGCTCACCAAGGGCGGGCCCCGCGCAAAGCTGTCCGACATCCTCACCATTCCGGTGTCGAAGTCGAACTGGGCGCCCGATGACGTCAAGCAGGAGATCGACAACAACTGCCAGGGCATTCTGGGTTATGTGGTGCGCTGGATCGACCAGGGCGTCGGCTGCTCCAAGGTCCCTGACATCCACGACGTCGGGCTGATGGAAGACCGCGCCACCTTGCGCATCTCGAGCCAGCATCTGGCGAACTGGCTGCACCAGGGCGTCATCACCGAGGCGCAGGTGATGGAGTCGCTCAAGCGCATGGCCGTCGTCGTCGACAAGCAGAACGCTGGTGACGCAGTCTACAAGCCGATGGCGCCGTCGTTCGACGGCGTCGCGTTCAAGGCCGCCTGCGATCTCGTCTTCAAGGGCCGCTCGCAGCCGAACGGCTACACCGAGTACATCCTCACCGCACGCCGCCGCGAGGCCAAGGCTCTGGGCTAAGACGGCAGGCTAATAGCCACGCGACCCGACACACCGAAAGCCCCGGCTCGCGCCGGGGCTTTTGTTTAGCCTGTAGCCGGGATGAGCGCAGCGATATCCGGCATGCCTCAATTTCAGCCCGGATGTCGCTTCGCTCATCCAGACTACGACGCTGCGGCCGCGGCCTAAAACACGGTGAGATATTTCAACAGCGAGACGATGCCGATGATGATGACGATAACGCGCGCGATCTGCTTGGCGCGGCCGTCGATCGGCAGCATGTTGATGAGATAAAGAACGAGGATGACGACGAGAAAGGTGACGAGTACGCCGATGAGCATCGCAGGGCCCCCCTTTTGCTAACGGACTCCCAACGCCGCGCCCCTCGCTCCGGTTCCATTCAGGCAACCCACTACAACCTCTGGCAAATGCGTATTTCTACCAGAAGCGCCAATGGCCACGACTCTGCCCTTTTGCCAGGACGACAATGCTGGGGGTAACGATCTCTTAACATCCGCCGGTCGGCGGGCCCTGCCATGCTCCCCCGGCTATCCTGCCGTCGCGCGTTACAACTAAATTCATCCCCTTTTGCGAGAAATATGCGGCTTCCGGGGGGATTCCAGTCATGTTTGGCCGTTTGAGCGTATCGACGCTGCTCCAGTCCGTCATCGCCTTGCTCGCAGCCTGTGTCGTCGGGCTGCTCGTCACAACAGCCTGGCAATCCTGGGAGCGGCTGCGCGCAACCAGCCAGATCGCGGCGGTCGCCGAAGCTTCGAGCCACGCCTTCAAGGCGATGCACAATCTGCGCACCGATCGCTCGTCGACCCCGCGCGCGCTGAACGGCGAGGCTGCGGTCTCGCCGGAGATCGACAAGTTCCTGCACGGCATTCACGACGCTGAAATGCCGGCGATCCGCGCCGCAGCGGCGCTGCTGCCGTCTATTCCGTTCGCCGAGCAGACGACGCTGGTGGGCGCGCTGAACCGGGAGGTCGAGAGGCTCACCGCACTCCAGGGCGATGCCTGGGACGACATGCGCAAGGCGAAGAAGGCGCGGCACCCAAATCTCGCAAAGGACTATACCGAGGCCACCGGCGCGCTGCTCGCGACACTCGAAAAGATCTCTGCCAACCTGACGGCCGCCGTCAATCACAACGACCCGCTGATCGACCAGCTCCTGTCGATCAAGCAGGCCGCCTGGCTGTTGCGCAATACGGCCGGCGAAGCGTCCGATCTGGTGGCGACCGGTCTCGTGGCGACCGGCAGCCTGCCGATGGAAGCGCAGCAGACCTACACCAAATCGGTCGGTGCGATCGAGAATTCCTGGAGCGGGCTGGAATCCTCCACCCTCGGCATGCAGCTCTCGCCGCTGCTCGCTGGCGCCATGAGCGCGGCCAAGGCCGCCTATTTCAATCCAGACTACCTGGCGCTTCGCGACCGGCTGATCGACCAGATCATGGTCGGCTCCAAGACCGAGCTGACCGCCGATCAATGGACGCCGCAAACCGCGCAGCGCATGGGCACTGCGGTCGCGGTCGCCGAGCGCGCGCTGGATGAAGCGCGGGACTATGCCGCGGGCCAATATTCGGCCGCGAGCCGTGCGCTTGCGGTGCAGATCGCAATGCTGACTTTTGCGCTCGCGCTCGCGGTCGGCGCGATGATCGCCGTCACCCGCCGCGTCATCCGGCCCTTGCACAACATTCGCGACGCCATGCTCAAGGTCGCCGGCGGCGATCTCTCGGTCGACAGCGGCTATCTCGACCGCCGCGACGAGATCGGCGCTCTCGCCGGCGCGCTCGAAACCTTCAAGCAGCAGGCGGCCGACAAGCTCACGATCGAGACCCAGGAGCGCGAGCGCAATGCGGGCACCGCGGCGCGTCAGCGCGCGGTCGAGGCTTCCGTCGGCGAGTTCGAGAGCCTGGTACGCAGGACGCTCGACGAACTGAGCCAGGCTTCCGGCGAGATGCGCAAGACCTCGGGCGATCTCTCGACCGTGTCGCGCCAGACCAACGAGCGCGTCCAGGTCGCGGGCAAGGCTTCCAGCGACGCGTCGACGAGCGTGGACAGTGTCGCCTCGGCCGCCGAAGAGTTGAGCGCCTCGATCAACGACATCAGCCAGCAGGCGGCGCATGCAGCCGGCATCGCAAGCCGCGCTGTGAGCCAGGCGCGCGATACCGACGGGACCGTTCAGGGCCTTGCTTCCTCTGCGAGCCGGATCGGCGAAGTGGTCGACCTGATCAACACCATCGCAGCGCAGACCAACCTCCTGGCGCTCAACGCCACGATCGAGGCGGCCCGCGCCGGCGAAGCCGGGCGCGGCTTTGCCGTGGTCGCCTCCGAGGTCAAATCGCTGGCAACCCAGACGGCCAAGGCAACGGAGGAGATTTCCGAGCAGGTCGCCGGCATCCAGAAGGTCGCGGGCGATGCCATCACCGCAATCCAGGCGATCGGCCGCATCATCGGCGAGGTCAACGAGGTCGCGACCGCGATCGCGGCGGCCGTGCAGGAACAGGGCGCGGCGACGCAGGAGATCACCCGCAGCACGCAATTTGCCGCGCAGGGCACGAGGAACGTCTCGGACAATATCACGGGCGTGAAGGCCGATGCCGATGCGGCCGCCGCGGCCGCTGACAACGTCAAGCACGCCTCCGAACTACTCGAGACGCAAAGCCGCCAGCTCGGCGACCAGGTCAGCGACTTCCTCGGCAAGATTCGCGCGGCATAGGCCCCGCGCTCGAGGGCGCCCTCGCCGAGCACGGGACCAGCCCGCGCGCAGATGGAAGCACTTACTCCCGCGCCACCACCGGCAGGTGGCGGAATTTCGCCCGCACGGATTCCGGCAGCGGCGAGAAGTTCATGGCGACGCCGTGCCTGTCGTTGGCATTGCGATTGGCGACCACCAATCCGCCGGGGCTCGCGACGATATCGCCCTTGCGCAAGGTCGGGTCGTCCGTGACCTTGACCGCGGCGAGGCCAACGGAATCCTTGCCGTTGCAGGTACAGCCCGCGACGAGCTCGTTGCGATAGCGGTAGGCATTCGGCAGGTCGGCATAGTCCTGCCCGGTCTCCGTGACCGCGTCGTCGATGTCGCTGCCATAGACCAGGGTAGTCTCGGCCGCCGGACAGAAGCTGTTGCAGCTCTGCGCCTTGCTTTCGCTGTCGTTGCCTTGCGCCGGGAAGTGGCGCCCGTCGCAGGTGCGTACGCACCAGGCCTGTCCGCCGCCATAGGAGCGCACCCGTGGCGCCTCGTAGCGCGGCATGTCGTCGGCGGGGGACGGCATCCTGATCTGGGGTGGCGGCCGGGCACCGAACGCGCCGAACAGCGCCGAAAGGAAATCCTCCGCGCGCGCCGACGACGTCAGCGCCAGGCTAAGCGAAGCGAACAGCAAGGCCGCCGCTCTCATCCGTTTGCCGGTCGAACGCCTGATCATGTTACCTCGGCGCCGAACCGTTCAGGGAGACGGCCGAAACGTTGAGCGCCTGGCGTCCCGAGGTCAGCGTCGTCGTGACCGGGCGCGCCGGTTTACCGTCGCTGCCCCGCGCCATGAGCGGCGCGTTCTTCGGAAGCACCACGACCCTGGTACCGATATTGACCCGGTTGAAGAGATCGACGACGTCCGCGTTGGTCAGGCGGATGCAGCCGGAGGAGACGAATTTTCCGATCGTGGTGGGGTCATTGGTGCCGTGGATGCGATACTCGCTCGCGCCCAGATACATCGCGCGCGCGCCGAGTGGATTGCCGGGGCCGCCGGCGACGAAGCGTGGCAGATAGGGCTGGCGCGCGATCATCTCCGCCGGCGGATGCCAGTCCGGCCACTCCGCCTTGCGGCTGATCGACTGCACGCCCGACCAGGTGAAGCCATCGCGCCCGACGCCGACGCCGTAGCGGATCGCACGGCCCTGGCCGAGCACGTAATAGAGCACGGTATTTCCGGTATCGATCACGACCGTGCCGGCCGGCTGGCTGCCGTCGAAGCTGACGATCTGCCGGCGCAGCCGCTCGGGCAGGACGGCATCGTCCGAGGCGACCGGATCATCCGAGGCCTGCGGCTGCTCGGTCACATAGTTGTTTTGCGGGAAGGCCTGTAGCTGCATCGGCGTGAAGCCAAGAGTCTGTAAGCCAAGGGTCTGCGCGCTTGCGACGCCGGCTGGCATCGTCAGCAATGCTGTCGCAAAGGCAAACGCGGTGAAGGTGCGCGGCGAAAGCCGCCGGTGGGATGCAGATAACTGTGTCATGTGCTGCCCCGTTTGAATCGAAGTGCATCAGGGTGATGCGCTGCCTGAACAAACGCGCTTGCGACGGCTCAAGTTCCGCGCGCTCGCGCAGCCGACCGGCCACAGTCAAGCCAAGGCGACTTCACGAGTACGCGACGGAACCTTCCGATCAGAGGCACGTTCTTCAGCAGTCTTGCGCGCGCGGAGCGTAAGCTTCGTGCGGGAGAATGGCTGTGCACGTCCTTCCCAGTGAGCGTCTGCTTTCCAAGGACAGCGAAGGCACGCCGCTTCCCGACAGCAAGAGCGACCTGCCGCCGGTGATCCGGCGTACCGAGTTCGTCGCCTTCTCGCTTGCGGGTATGCTTCTGATCGCGGTCGTGGCCGTGCTCTATGTCGGCAAGCCGTTTTTCCTTCCCGTGGTGATGGCCTTCGTCACCGGCACCATGCTGTCGCCGGCGGCGACATTTCTCGAGCGGCAACGGGTACCACGCGCGCTGGCCGCGGTGCTGATCGTGGTCACGGTCACCGCGATGGTCACCTTCGTCGTCGCCCTGATCGCTTCGCCGGTCATGGAATGGAGCACCCGCCTGCCGGAGCTCGGCGCGCAGCTCAAGGACAAGCTGCATTTGTTCGACCGGCCGCTGGCAATGTGGCAGGAGCTGCAAGCCATGGTCGGCGGTTCGGAAGGCCTGCCGAACTTCCAGATGCCGAAGTTCGAGTGGGTGCAGCCGACCCTGGAATTCCTGTCGCCGACCTTCACCGAATTCCTGCTCTTCTTCGCAACCCTGATCCTGTTCATCGCGAGCTGGCGCGACTTGAGGCGCGCACTGATCATGACCTTCAGCGATCGCGACGCCCGGCTGCGCACGCTGCGGATCCTCAACGAGATAGAGGTCCATCTCGGCAGCTATCTCTTGACGGTGTCGGTCATCAATATCGGCGTCGGCATCGCCGCCGGCATCGTCTGTGCGCTGACCGGCATGCCCAATCCGGCCGGGCTCGGCGCGCTGGCGGCAGCGCTGAACTTCATACCGATCATCGGACCGATCGCGATGTTCGTCGTACTGGTCGTGGTCGGCTTGATCGCCTTTCCGACCCTTGGCAGCGGATTGATGGCAGCGCTCGCCTTTGGCGGCCTCACCTTCCTGGAGGGACATTTTGTCACGCCCACCATCATCGGCCGGCGGCTGGCACTGAATGCACTGGCGGTATTCCTCGCGCTCGCCTTCTGGACCTGGCTGTGGGGCCCGATGGGGGCATTCCTGTCATCGCCGCTTTTGATCGTTGCGCTGATCCTGAAGGAGCATCTTGCGCCGGCGGATGCGCCGCAACTGCCAGGTGACTAGGCAGTTTCCGCAACGGGAACTTCCGTCACGGCGGAACGTTTTTCCGGCTAGCTCACCGCCAACGATCCGGAGCTTTCGATGTCAATGACAAATACCGAAACAGGAATGAAAGACTGGACCGACAAGGCCGCCCGCGAACGCCTCGAAAAGGATGTCCTAGCCGTGAAAAACGATATCGCCGCCCTCACCGAACAGATCACTGACGCGCTCAATTCCTTTGCCAACTCCGCGGGCAAGCAGGCCCGGCGAGGCTACAAGCAGGCGCGCCAACAGATGGATTCAGCGATGGATGACGCCTCCGAGCGCGGCAGCGCGATGATGGATGCCGCACAGGACGCAGCGACCTCGCTGGAGGAAACGCTCGAGGATGCCATCACCCAGCGCCCGCTCGCGACCGTGGGACTGGCGCTCGGTATCGGCTTCCTGATCGGCATTGCCTGGCGCCGCTAACGCGCGATGAGATCAGCATGACTCGTCATCGCGCTTTGGACGCTGGCAGGAGGGATTGAGGAGCGAGGGCGATGTTTCAACGGATTATCGACGGCATCAGCGCGTCCACCGGGACCACCGTGCGGCTGACGTCGCTGGCCGTAGCCGCGGCGCTTGCGCTCTTCATCACCACGGCATTTCTCTGCGCCGCGGTCTTCATCCTGGTGCTGCAAAACTATGGCCCGGTGCAGGCGTGCCTTGCCGGCGCCGGGGTGTTCTTCCTGCTCACGCTGGCCGCCGCCGGCAGTTACATCGCCTACAAGAGAGAGGCCGAGAAGCGCGCACGACAGGCGGCGGAAAAGGCCGCGCGATCCGCAGCCCAAAGCATGCTGTCCGATCCGATGCTGATTGCGACGGGCTTGCAGATCGTCCGCGCCATCGGCGTCAAGCGGCTGCTTCCCATCCTCGCGATCGGCGGCGTGGCGCTGGGAATCATGGCAAGCCGGGCCGGGACAGCCGAAGAGAACGCCTCGCCCGAGCCGGCCGAATAGTTATCGAGCAGAATTCAAACTGATCAGGTCACGCAGCGGCCGGGCTGGAGCAGCTTTGCGATTTCGGTCAACGAGCTGACGACGGGCTCGCAGGCGACCGTAGGCTTGCGCCCCTGCTTTTGCAGCAAGACGGGCGGCCTCGCATTGCCGGTCTCGATCCTCGCGGGAACACGCAGCAACACTGACGTATCGGCGAGATCGTTGAGGCGCATCGACACGGTGCGGGTCGGCACGGCTGCGGGCCTCAGATCGGCGATGCGATCCGCCTTGGCGGCGCGATTGACAACGTGGCTCGGCTTGTCGGCGACGGCCTGCCAGCGATCGGCGAGATCGTGACCCGACGCCAGCTGCACGGCACCGAGCGTCAACGAGATGGCGACTGCCCCGAAAAACGCTTTGCTGATCTGTGACATGGTTGTTCGTCCCTCGCCCCATGGCGATCGCTGGAACAACGCTGCCGGATTGTCCGGGGTTCTCGGCAGTCACGATCACTTAACCGTGTGCGAAGAAAGACCGCCCCAAAAAAACCGGATCAAAAATAATTTGCAACGCCTGGAACGACTCTCGCGCGCCGGAGTCATCATGGCAGCCGGTTATTCCCCCCTGCCCCATAAACCGGTGACGTAGGGCGCGACTGTGGTGATGCCAGTCGCGCCTTACTTTTTTCTGCGAAAATTTCCAATTGTTTCGTCACCGCCCCACCATCCGCCCCACCAGTCGTATGTACTCTCAGGAAGTCGTGGGGTTGCCTCATTGGCTGTTGCGGGGAAAAGGCGGCGAATGGACGAACCAGAATCGGGTTTTCGAGGACGCCGGTATGGGGAACGGGGGTTTCGCGCAGGAGCCGAAGGATGCTCAGCCAGCTCGGAAATTCAATCGCCAATCGTCAGTTAAGCAAGCCGAACCCATCCGAAAGGAGCGGTTTGCTAGCCATCGTCTTCAACGCGGATTCCAAGGCTCTCTCTCGAGCAGTTCGTAGAGGGACCTCACGAGCACCAATCGGCGACGTCCGACACTCCTGGTATGGAGTTGTCCTGCCCCAATCAATTCGTAAATTTTGGTGCGACCCAAGCCAGTTGCTTCGCAAGCGTCGTCTATCGTACAGGTCAAGCGCTGGGCGAAGGGTATTTTGCTTCTGTCTGAATCCTTGGACGCGGAGGGCCTCTCTTCGATTTGTTCTTCGCCATTTCTCTGTCCCTGGTCGCGTCGCATGGGTCTGGCCTATCAAATTTATGGCGATAAAAGTTGCTTGTGCTACCCAAAACCGTCAATGCGAGCACACGAGGGCGGTCGGTTGCGCTAGCGCACGCCGACGCGGACCAGAAAGCGACCGGATATCAGTTTCGGGGCGAGATTATTTGTTCTTTTTCGGCGCGCCCTCGTCAAATCGTCGAGGCTGAAATTCCTTGTATCGCTGACTCCTGAATTTCCATGGAGCTGCATGCAAAGAAGCTTTTATTGCAAGGGAGCCTTCGCTTGGCGGTATGACAAGCAGGGTCGCTAGCTGGGTCTAACCTGTGGCATTGCCAGAATGCCAGCCTCGCCGTAAGCGATCCCCGCACCAGCCTCGCGGCAGCCGACTTGAGGCGGGGCCTGTAGCTCAATGGTTAGAGCCGGCCGCTCATAACGGTCTGGTTGCAGGTTCGAGTCCTGCCGGGCCCACCAAGAACATCAATATATATTATCTTACTCGCTCTTCGTTGCCCCCAGCGCGACCACCGCACCAGAAACCGCACCAGATACGTCCACTTTTCGTTCGTGAAGGTGACTTGGCGCTCAACTTCCACGGCTACATCAGAGGCTTCGTGGGTATCGTTCACCGGGGCGAACAAGCGGCCTTTTCATCGCTGCGCGAAGCGCACCGCCTTGGCGGCAAGCTGCACAAGGCGGGCGCAGCCTGCCGCGGAAGCGCAGGCGCTTGAAAGGGACGCGCGCGCCGGTGTGATCCCACGCGAGAAGCCGCCCTTGTGGAAGTCATGCCTGAACGGGGATGTTATGATGAAGCCCGCACGTATACCTTCCTGGCTCGTGGTGACATTGCGTGGACCGCGCACGATTGCCAATCGTGGCCGTGGGACGTTCCAAGACATTCCGACGGCTTCCGCCGCGCATGCCGATAGAGTGGGAGACAATCGAAGCGAAAGGAGCGCGAATGTTCGATGGCAATGGATGGGCGCGAGCATGGAAGTCGGTGACAGACACCATCGATGCGGCGCGTGATCAGTTCGGTTGGCTTTTGCGACGTGACTCTGCGTTGAAAGAAATCCGTTCCCGCGAGACGCCCGAGCAACGGCGGCTGAACGACGAGAAGCAGCGCAACGCCGAGGCATTCCAAGATGCAATACAAAGGAGGTCTTGCCCACGATCCGCAGTTTCGGCGCGAGGAGTGTCTGATCTTGCGGGCATGGGCTTGGCTAATGGGCGAACGACCCGGCTATCTCATTGTAATTACATAATATATTGATATTATTGTCTTTTTCTTTGATATTCGTCGGGTTTTTGCTTATATTGAGTGTCGGGTTTTTGTAAGGAGGCCCACTATGTCCCGTAAGCCGACGCTACGCCAGAAGATCGAACAACGGATCGCCCGCAAAGAGGGCGAAGATGTATTTCTCACGCGCGAGTTCAAGAAGCTTGGCGGCGAGGATCAGGTCTTGCGCGCCTTGCGTACGCTGGTGGATGAGGGCCGTTTGGTGCGGCTCGGCTATGGCATCTATGGCCGCGCGCGGCAATCGAGCTTGAGTGGTCAGCCGGTGCTAAGCAGCCCGGAAGGATTTTTGGGCGTCGCGCAGCAGGCGCTCGACAAGCTCGGCGTCGAGTGGGAGCCAACGGAGGCGCAACGTGCCTATAACGAGGGTCGCTCCACGCAAGTCCCTGTCAATCCGGTGGTGCGCGTCAAAGGCCGTTTCTCCCGGCATTTGAGCTATCGCAACGCGGAGTTGGTCCTTGAACGGTAAACCAACGCTCGACGAACTTGTCGATGTGCAGGAACACTTTGGCTTGCCAAGCGCCGGTCTTGTCGAGAAAGACTGGCACGTGGCGCGGGCATTGGCGGCGATTGCTGCGCTCGACACAGGCGATCTCCGCCTTGTGTTTGGCGGCGGTACGGCGTTGAGCCGCGCCTACAAACTGACCAAGCGCATGTCGGAAGACATCGACCTCAAGATCGTCAGCGACACCAAGCCCTCGTCGAACACGCTTCGCAAGCTTCGTAAGAGCGTCACCGAGGCGCTGCTCAGCGCGGGCTTCGTGTTCGATCCCGATAACGAAGAGCACCGCCGCGTAATGTATGGCGGCGAACACACGAAATACATGCTTCCCTATGAAGCGCTCGCGCAAGGCGGTGGGCTTCGCCCCGGCGGCGTTCAGATCGAGCTTTCGCTCTGGCCGCTGCGGCGGCCTGCGGTCGACAAGCAGATTGCGTCTTTCTATGCCGAGGCGAAGGGGTTTGACCCCGAGGTCGCCTCGATGCCGTGCTCATCCGTCCTGGAGACGGCTGCCGAAAAGCTTACGGGCCTCACCTGGCGTGCAGGCTCCGAGCTTGCTGGATTGCGCAAGGATCGTGATCCGACCTTGGTACGGCATATCTATGATTTGCACATGACGCGCGAGGCCTACGAGGCCAAGGAAGTCGCAGCGCTGGCACGCGAGGTGATGAAGGACGACGCCGCGACGCGCGGCAAGAGTTTTCCGGCCGATCAAAAAGACCCGCTGGCCGAGACACTTCGCGCCATCGAAGGCATCCCGAAAGATAAGGTGTTCGTCGAGGGTTACGCCAACTTCCAGCGCGACATGGTCTATGGCGACAAGCCGGATTTGACGACCGCGATGACCTCGCTGAACGCGCTGGCCGATCAGCTTCGGAAGCTGTGAGCCACATGAGCCCTGTGCCGTTCACGCGCCCGACGATCGTCGCCGCCGTCGAGATGCTTGGCAAGGCGGGGCAAGCAGTTTTCAACGACCTTGCTCTCCGTCTTGGCCTCGAAAATGAAATTCCCTTCGACATGGGGTTGGCGGTCGCCAAGAAGGCAAATCTCCTTGGACGGCACGTCGTTCAGCATCATCAGGCTAAGATCGATACGCCTGAAGGCAGCATGTCCCTCGCAGAAGCCGTCATCCGCGAGGCTGTCAAACGCATGTCGCTGGAGCCGGTGAAAGAGTTTGAAACAGCCTTCGCCCGGGGGTTGGCCCGCGATGGCTATGTCATTTGGTTTGATGAGGACGAGCGTCCTCAGCTGCGCGCCGCGCTCCCAAGCGGGCTTGGTCTGCCGGCGGTGGACGACGAGGTGCATCAGCTGTTGAAGCATTTCGGTTTCAGGCAGTCGTTTGGCCATCTTGATCAGGGGATCGAGGCCCATGCGCGGGGCGATTGGGCGGCAGCAAATGCACAGTTTCGCACGTTCCTTGAAGGCCTGTTCGATGAAATCGCCCGCGCGATCGAGGGTGACGCCAAGACAGCAAATCTCTCTGCTGCAAACCGTCGCGACCTCCTGATGACCATTGGATTCCTGTCCGACAAACGGAACGAATGGACGACGGATGGCAAGAGCTACATCAATGGCCTGTTCAGGATGCTCCACACCGATGGATCGCATCCCGGGCTTTCCGACGAGGATCACAGCACCTTCCGCCTTCACGTGGTGCTGGTGACCGCCCGGACCTTCCTGCGCCGTCTCTATTACAAGCAATAGGAAACGGCGACGGGGCGATTGGCCCGTCGCCGCGCCGGAGGTACGGCTAGGCTGCTTCCTGTTGACGCTCGGCTTCGGTCACCGGCGCTGGCATGCGCAAGACGGGCGGCAACCAGCCTTTGCCCTTGAGCCGCGTTGCTGCGGCTTCGGCCATCGCCTGTTTCTTGAACCCTGCGATGTTTTCGGCGGCTTCGGGAGATGCGCCCTCGCGGACGGCTTCGAGGATGCGCTCCTTGGAGACGCGCCCGAGATAATTCTCGGGTGTCGGCTCCCAGACCTCGGCCATGTGCAGGTTCACCGCCGGGGTGCACATGTTCACCTTTGTAAATGACGCCGCATCGCGCATGTCCGAGCGCGAGCTTCAGAGGCAAACGGCGCTCGGCCTGCGCAGATTGGACGGCTTCCTTGCCCGAATGGGCATGCGCGCACCGATCCGCGCGCAGGCCTGGGCGACGCCGCTGGAGATGATGTGTGACCTGAGGCCCCCGGAGATCGCGACCATGACACGCGAGACGGCGTTCGCCCGTATGCGGGAGGCAGGCTGCCGCGCGGGCGCCGATCCGCCTCCCAGATTTGAACCGCTCTTGCCGTCCAATGATGCCGCGCGGTCACCCTGCAATCAACGGATGCTGCTGCCCCCGATGCGCCTCGGCGCGGCGCGGTACCTCGGGCGACTCGACAGCTAGCCTCACGGCCTTGCCATGCCAGAGCTACGACCAGGGAATGCGCGGCCCTCGAACAGGGACTATCCAGTGGCTGGGCTGAAGATCACTATGCCCTCGGGTCAGGCAGCCGAAGGAATGGATATTCCGGCGCAGCGTGATGTTGTTCTGCTGCATGTGATGACGTTCCATATCCCCGAAGGAATCGTCCGGGCGGTGCTTGCCCGTGCGGTAGAAGTCGGCGAAGTCTTCGAGGTGCGATGGATGCCAATCGATACCGTTTCCGCAGAAGATCAGGCAGCCCGATCCGGGCGACGCGGCCTGAACCGCTTCAAGCTTTTCCTCGAACTCCAACGTGTAGCGCATGAAGGCAGCCCGGGCTGAGAAAGACCGCCCAAAAAGCTGCGCGCCCATCCATCTTTTTTGGACGATGAGGTTCGTGCCCGGCGTAAAGTGTTCGCGGCGCTCCTCGTATTTCTCCCAGTTTTCGTCGCTGTCATCGGTCTGCGGCTGGACCGTCTTCACTTCGGCATGGGCCGCTTTCCCCATATCGAGGCCGAGGCGGAAGTCGATACGCCCTTCAAGCCCCGCCTGCCGTGGCTCGTATTCAAGCTTCATGATCGAATCGTCTTTGATGAACAGGCCCGCGACCGTCAATTCGTTGACCCGTTCGATGATGGCGAGGACCCGTTGCGGGGACGGCTTTGCCCTCCACGCGGCAACGGCGTCTTCAAACTGGCCCCACAGGCGCGAGCCGCCCTCGATCTGCGCTGCGCGTCGGGCCCCGTGATGGTTTCCCGGTACGCCTCCGTGATCGCGGCAACATGGGCTTCGATTTCCGCTTCAATGGACATTGGGATATTCTGCGCCGGATGGCGGCCGATTCCAATGGGCGGCGCCGCCGCAACGTGCCGATGGACCGAGCATGCTCAAATCCATTTCATCGATACACGAGCCCGACATCGTTCCGCAATCTGGCGGATGCGAGCGGGACCCGCCCGATGTCGGTGGCGGATCTGCATGCGATGGTCGAGCCGATCCAGCTATCGGATGCAGTGCCGGACGAGATACGGCGTGAGTTCGACACCGCGCGGAATGCCTTCGTCTATTCGTGGTTTGTATACGAGTTCACCACGCTCGCTGAACTTGGCGGCTACACCGTCTTGGAATTGGCGCTTCGCCGGCGCCTTGACCCAGCGGCTCTGCCCAATGCCTCGAAGAGCCCCGGCTTAGGCCGGCTCCTGCAAGCAGCGATCGAGAAGAGGTATCTTCGGCGCGCCGACTTTGAAGTGCCCTCGCCGTCCGGAAGCGGCGCCATGGCGTGCCAGCTCGATTTCATACCCATGCTGCGCAATCACGTTGCCCACGGCAATATTCATTTGCTTCCGCAAGGCGCGCTCGCATCCCTTCAGTTGTGTCAAGCAGTCATAAAAAAACTCTATCCCGTGCTCCCATAGCTGCCCGAACAGGCACGCCCAACCGGCACCGTCACGAGCTCGGCCAGAAGAATTGCTGCGGTTCGCGGGCTGCATTTTGTTGCCGTGAAAGAGATTGTTTCGAACCCGCCAAACGGCATTCAGAAGCTCGAGCGCGTTTGAGAGCGGAGCCGACGCCGGTTCCAAACCCCAATGTGCCATCGGCCAACACAGATAGGTTCTTTGGAGGTTCGTCGATAACCACGTGAGCACTTCCGCTCGCGCGTACTCGCTCGAAAAAGTCGGCAGGAAGACGCTCGGAAAGATGGGCAGTGCTTGCCTCGGCGACGCGGCCGCCTTCCAAGCGCTTAAGGCAGCCGGAGTACTTCATTGCAGATTAGAGCCGTGCGAACGTCGCGAAGAACTGCTGCGCCAAGTCAGGTTCTAGTCCATTCAGGAGATTTTCGAAATCGGGCATGGCACTGATTCAATGGAGTTATGGGCTCATTCGAAGAGGGTGATGTCCTTGGTCGGCGGAAAATACCCTCCGAGCGGCTGCTCTGTGCCATCTGGGTAAACAATCACGGCATGCTGGAAAATGCCAGACGCGAGATTTTGGAGAAGCACGTTTGTCGGCCGGTTCGGATCATGAGGGTAGGCGGTGAAGAACTCGCCGCGCTGATAGTGGTAGCCATCCTTATAAACAGCGTTCGTCGGACCGTTCGTAATGAGGACACGGCTCGGCCTGGCCAATCCTCGTGGCGGCGTCACAGCGCTTCGCCATGCAGCGAACCGGGGCGTATCAGAGACCATCAATGAATGGCCCATGATGCTGCTGCCATTCGACTGATCAACTACCGCCAGTTGGTACAGAAAAATCGCATCGATCGGGCTGGCGGGATTGCTCTTCAAATAATCCTTGGCCCATTCATCGCAAGCTGGCAGCGACATCGTCTCCGGGACGCGCATGAGGACGACGCGAACGCCATTTGGCGATGACTTCGCATGCTTGGTTGCGTTGGCAAACGCGCTGTCAAACTTGTCTGAAAGATTCTTGCTTTCGTTCTGATGAAATGGAGCGCCAAAGAACAATTGATAGGATATCTGCTGCTTACTGTAGGGTCCAAATTGTTGCGGTAAGCTATTGTCGAGCTTGACGGCCCATACCCCCACCGAAGCGGATTGCCCCGATCTCAGCGCCGGTAACCCGTCACGGAGTTGGTTCCAGTCTGCCGTCGAGGGATAGGTGTTCGCGATCGCGAACAGCACACCGCCGTGGCTGCGTTCCTTGAATAGACGCAGAATAGCTTCCTCGGCCGATTTCGCCTGTTTTGTGAACTCGTGCTCGTGTGCCGATGCACCGTAACTCTTCAAGGATATATCGGCAGTCGCGCCGTCGGGTGTCGTAACGATGGCATCGTAACCCGGAGGGTTGCGTGTGGTCGGCCTCACCGTCTGAGGCGGATGGTGGAACAAATTGACGCCCATCAGCTCAAAAAGGGAGCCGCGTCGGCTATTCGCATCGGTGCTTTTGATTTTCTTGACATGATCAGCAACCCAGTTCGGGTCGATACCCTCCAGTCCGGAGATGGATCGCCGAGCAGACAGAGTTGATTGACGGCCATACCGTCCTTTCGCTGCCACAGCCTCGCGAGGCTCGTGTCGCTCGTCGAGAGCCAATCGGCTCCAAACGCGGTTTCATTCGCGCCAAGACGCCGGTCGAACTCGTCATCGGACATGGCCAGGTGATCGCGTTGGCGACCTGCAGCAAATCGGCTTGCCATGTCATCACTCCGCGAGCGCAAAATCGGTATCGCGGCCCCTTGTGCCGAGATGGACATAGGGATCAATGAACGGCAATCGGTAGGCGTTAGCCGTCCCGCGTTCGTTGGCCCGACTAGGAACGTGCTCGACGTGGACCATTCCCACGGAGGCAAGGAAACTAATGCCTTTCCTGATCCGTGGTCGGGCGATACCCGTGTATGCCTCAATCTTGTCGTAACTGATGTGAGCCATGTTGGTGCTATTCGAGCGCCGCCGAGCAAAGAGATAATAGAGCTTTAGCGCGTGCAGTTCGTTCATTGTCCGCAAATGAAAGTGTTCGAAGCCGATGATCCGGCCAGCGCCATAGAGACCACGCGCTGGAAGCTTCGACCAGCCGCCCGCCTCGTTGTAGTTCAGAAGCTGGAACGTGCTTCGACCTGACGGGGCCCTATCGATCACTTGAAGTTTTTCAAGCACCGTGAGTCCGGCCGACACCTTGGCACGGCTGAGGCCCGTGGCGAGAGCGAGGCGATCATAGGTGCAGATCGCCATGCCCTCGTCATCGGCGTGGTGAGCGATCGGAGCCAGCACCATCAGAGCGGCAATGTTGTTAGACCCGCTGGCTTCCGAAGTCGTCCATTGCAGTTGCTTGAGCCCGCCATCCTCGATCCATTTTGAGGGAAGCCGAACCCATTCACGCTTCTTCATCGCGCCGTTCCTTCGCGACGGTGAGGACCGCGTGGATCGCGAACGCCGCCAATCCAAACGCGCCCAACACCACAAGCACAGCCAAGACGCCGCCCGACATGCCGCCGAACACCGCCAACCAATCCGCGACCTTCATCGAAGCCTCCTTAGGTCTAAAGCTTCGATTTTTTTGGAAGGCGGGCCCATATATATCTAGAGACAGTAAATCCCTTGGATAGGGTTGAATGAAAGAAAAAGCTCAAAAATACGGAAAAATGGGCAAGCCTGAGCAAGCCTGAATAGCTCTTAAAAGTTCCCAAAACAGTTCATGGAACATCATCCGTGAACTGATTTTGATGTCCTCCGCGCCTGCCTCGCATCCGGGCGAGTTTGCGGGCCTCAGGGCAAAACTGGAACGAATAAGGAACATTGCACATTCACGTGCGCGTGCATCAGTCGCTAGGTTAGCCGATGTGGTGAGCCGAAACATCATTTGACTGGAGACGCTTGACTATCGCGTCGGCGGTCTGAGCCGGCGTCCATGTGGAGACATCGATGAAACCATCAATACTGAACAAGCCAGGGACTTCCGCCTGATCGAGACGCAGAAGCATCACTGTTGCGTCGCGGCGTTGCTTGATGGCGTCCCGGATCGCGCGCCATTCGAGGCCGCACCATTCCTTTGCGTTGTAGTCGCCACACAGGAATACGACGACCAGGTCGGAGTTCTCGTGATAAATGCGCTGCAACAGCACATCCAAGTTGGGCCGCGCCAGCTCGGCGACATAGTCATTGTCATAGAATACGGAATAATTCCCGAGCTCGTTCTTCAAGTGCTCGGCGATTGCGCAGACGAATGGGCGGTGCTCGCCAGGAAATGAAAGCGCAACTCTGAAGCGCCGTGTATCAATCGCCTGCGGCGCCGGTGCTTTGCGTTTCGCCTTGGCGAGCATTGCATCGATCGCAGAGAGGGAAGCCGCGTAAGGATCAACGCCAACCTTGGCTTCCATAAGGTAGCGAGGATGCGTTCGCCCGAGGTGATGCAGGAGATGATTGAGCCAAATCGCCAAACGGTTCGCATTGCTGCAAGAGATCGGCTTGCCCGTCGTTGACGGAGGCAGGTTCGATGTGAAATCGGCGATGGCTTGGGTCTTGATCCGCTCGCATTCTTTCTCTGAAAAGAGGTTGGCGGCACGCTGCGCCATGCGAATGAAGTGGTCCGTCGGCTCACCTTCCAGCAACCCGTAACAGGAGAACTGGCAGCCCCTCAAACCGGCCATGGCGAAGTTGCTGGTTTGCATATTGTTGTACAGACGCATGGCTGCATCGTCGGTGTCGTCGAGCTGGCCGTAGTACTGCCAGAGCATGATCTGGTGATTGGGCTTTCTGAAGAGGCGATCGGTCGGAATTTTTTCTTGGGAGAAATACAAGATAGATAGCGAGAGGTCCGGGAACTTCCCGGCCTCCTCCTCGAAGGCCTTTTGCAACCGTATCAGTTCTGGTCGTTTATCTGGCGCCGGCATGAGAAGAGGGATGCGATATAAAGGGGGTTAGGTTTTCAAAAGGCAGCTTGGAACGTAGCTGGGGTCTTGATACTCGAACAGCTGGACCCGCCCCATCGATGTGAGCTGCTGACCGAGGAACACCGAGAGCGCAAACGGCCCATAGAAGAAGAGTCGCGTCATGCGGAGCTGGCGCGCCTTCAAGAGCTTGCCAAACTCCTCCCGAACCGCCATCGCCATTGCGACGGCGTCGCCATCGCCGCCGATCGATTGCGCGCCCTGGCTTGGCGGCGCCATGAAGACGTAAGCATGGGGTGCCTGGCCGGTGGACTCGATGTACCGCCTGACATCCACGCGGCCATCTCCACGAATGTTCAGGCCAAGCACGAGGTCGGTGCCGTTTGGGTCGGCCTCCGTGATTTCCGTCTGCAAGGTGTAGCCGGGCGTCGGGGTCGCGTCCGAGCGCCAAAACTCCTTTGCGGGCGGTTGCGGAATTTCGAACGTCCAACTGCCTACCGCCGGAAACGTTGCACCAAGGGCAAGGCCGGTTGAAAGGGCGCATTTTCCGCGGAGCCGGATCGTGCGTACGGCTCCGGCCGTCATGATGTGCTTCCGCAAAGTATCGAGTTGCGGAACAAGATCGTTGGTCCAGGCGTCCAGCGAAGGCACCCTGCGCGCTGCCCGGTCGAAGAGCGGCGTCCAATCCAGCTCGTAATCCGCCGGCGGCGTGAAGGCTTCCTTGGTCCAGTTATGAACCCAAAGCGTCACACTGGCTTCTGCCGACAAATCCGCGAGAACCGCAGAGCGCAACAGCGCTTCGATCGAGGATTTGTCCAGCACCACGCCTTTGCTGGCGCCGACCTTATTCATTAGGGCAGCGTAAGCGGGCTGGACCATCGCTCGAATCTTGCTCGCAAAATCGGGATGGCTGAGCATTCTCGCTATGAAGATATCAAGCGCTCGCTCATCATGCGCCAGATCGCCATAGCCGATGTCAATAAAGACCTTCTCATGGATGAAGGCGATTTGTTCGTCGCTCAGGCCGATGGCCCGCATACGCTGGTCGACATCGTATTGTGTCTGCGCGAGCGCGGGAACATCGTCGTCATAAAAGGGCTTGGCGTTACGAAAACGCGCGAGTCCTGTTTCAACTGGCCGCATCTGCTGCGAAAGACTGGGGCATGCCAGCCGAAATTCCTGATACGTGCCCGGCATGTCGGCATCATACCTGCGAAACGCCTCGATCACGTCCTTGAATTCGGCAGGCGCGACGTCGTGGTCCTTGGTCTGAATGTGTTTCCGGCGCGACTTGCCTTCGTCAACATAGCGGATGTCGATATCGCCGGTGCCTTCCGTAAAGATCTGGTGAAACGAGCCATCTTGCAACCAGATCGGAAGGTGGCACACCGTGTAGCGCGTTTGAAAATCGAAGCCTTTTCCAGCGTTCAAGCCGCCCATCGCATCCGGCGAGAGAAGGGATCCGGGAGTGTCGGGCGATCCAGAGGGGGTTTTGGCCATTCCTTTCTCCTACGCCCCGAAGGTCGAACCGAAAAGCTTTCGCCATAGCTTGCGGCTTTCGGCTTCATCGGTTGCATTGAGCGCTTGGCGCGCGGTCGAAGCGGCCGCTTTCACCTGGTCGAGGAAAGCATCAAACTCGGCGCTTTCCCAGCGCTTCGCAACGTTGACGGTCCCCAAACCCGGATCGGCAATGAATGGCACGGTGCCCAAGCCACGATAGAACCCGTAGGTCGAATTGATCCCTTCGAGCACATTCACGACAGCCCGCGCGTGCGACGTCGGAAGCCCGATCGTCTGGTGGACGAGCGTTTCGAGAATGTAGGATTTCGGCTTCGATTTCTCGGTGGGAAGCCGGTCGCGCCAGGATTTCATCAGCTTGCCGGTCTGAACGTAATAACCGCCCGTATCCTTGTTCTTCTCGCTTGCGGCGCTGATCTGTCCCTTGGGATGCGACTGCACCCATGCTTTGGCGTCCCGGTCCGGAATCCAGAGCGGACCGTCTTGGTAGACGGGCGTGCCGGGCACGATGTCGAGCCAAACGCCTTTGGCGCTAATGCCAATCGAGCGGCCTTGTGGCCGCGTTTCGCTGTAATATTTGTCGAGCACGCCCTGAAGCCAGGTAAGAACAACCTCGGGCTCGGAGCCTTCGGCTTGAATATCCAGATCAAGGATGCACACAACATCGACGTCTTCGATGTTGTGGATGGCGGTATGTCGTCGGTACGATCCCGTCAGGAACGTTTCTTCGTGAGCGTCCTTGGTGTCTTCGTCCGTCTTGAGCTCATCACGGACTTTCTCATGCGCTTTCTTGGCTGTCTTCACAGCATCGTCATCAGGCTCGCATGAGCTGACATAGCGCGCAAAATCGGCAGAAAGCTCCACGCGTCACTCCTTTTCCGGAAGCGCAGGAAGCTGTGTTGCGTCGAGGCCGTATGCAGCAGCGATGCCGGAAAGGAAATCGCCGCAAACGGGGCACTGCTCGTCCCGTTCAAAGTAGATGCCATACCAGCGGTTAATCGTCATTTCATCACTACTGTCGCTCAAGGGAGGCATGTCGGCATACTGCGTACCGGGTTCGGGCCGGTTGAGCCAGAGATACCACGGCGCATCGAAGTCGCGCTTGAGCACATTGAGCGTGGAGGATTTGTCGGCAAGGAGTTCGAGCATGGCCAGTTTGGCGAGCTGCGTCGCGATGGGGAGCACATCCAAGGAAAGGCCCGGCTCCACGGCGACGGGGCGATCCGAATAGGCGATCGCGTCGGCGTCATCTTGTGAAGATACCTCAACATCGGACGCTTCGTCCGGCAAGGAAGAGACAAAGCATTGCTGGCACGGGGACAGCTTCGGGCGAACGCGCAAGATTTGCCCGCCATAGGCGCGGCGGAAGGCACCGCCATAGACGGCGGACTTGTTGGCCGACACGCAAAGCTCGTTGATGAGCAACTTGCTTTGCCGGTTGTCGGTCCCGCAAATGACGAGGTCGGAGGCCCGCACAAGCCCGGCGATCACGTCGCGATTCTCAAAACCGACGTCGATCACATGCACCTCGACCTGCGCACCAGGGTTCTTTTCAAGAATGAGATCGCGCGTGACATTTACCTTCGCGCGGCCCACCTGCGAGATTCCGCCCGGGTGCCGCACCACATTGCCGACGGATAGGCGATCTCGATCCACCAGGATGAAGTGACTAACGCCGGATTTGGCGAGCTCGACCGCGACATGGGCGCCGCCCGTTCCAAGCCCGATACACAGGACGGTTCGGTCTTTGAGAACAGTCGTTTCCAGTATGCCCGCACGGCGAAGGTCGAGTTGAGGCTCAATATCGGCAAACACGACCTCGCGTTGACGGCCGGCCGCCGCAGCAGGCTCAACGAGCTCAGCCCGGTACGCGATGTTGTCTGGCGATACGAACACATCGGAGCGATGTGCTGGCTTGTCCGTGGGAACGATGGAGATCACCACTCCCTCGGTTGTTTGCCCTTGCGGCTGGCCGAGGACGAGCATCGCTGCCGCACGGGTGCCGCTGCCTTGAATGCACAATTCCAACTGCGTGAGCGCATCGCCATCGTCCCACGAGCTGAAGTCAACGGGAAGGGAGCCAGCTTTTGTCAACGAGAGCCACTTGTCGCGCAGCCATCCCGAGGAAAGCGTGACGACGCCGAACATGTCGGCATCGTCGGCGGTGATATTGAGCGCCTGCGGGGTAGGCACACCCTCGGAAACTGCGACGATCGTGCGCTTCGTCTTGTCGTAGACGAGCTTCGACTTACCGGGTTTCCGCTGCGCGATGGCCTGCATCGCATCGCGGATCATCGAGCGTTGGTCGCTCATGCGACCTCCTGCATGGTACGGACGAAGTCAGCGAGATCGCGCCCGGTGGCGAGATGCTGTTCGTAGGCTTCGAGCCACAGCATCGCCTTGAGAAACACCTTCTGCAGAACGATGCCTGCATGCCAGCGATCAGGGCGCCAATGGCAAATCTGAACCCAACCTACCGCGTGGGGCTCAAGGGTGTGCATGGCGTGCGAGACGCCCAGCCGAGAAATGGCCACACCATTGAAATTCAGCAAGGGGTTAGGGTCGGTAATATAGAGTGACGGCCGCTGCGTCGGATAACTCGGCGGGATCATGCAGAAAAGATGATAGTTCCTGCCTACGCTGGTCGTCGCCGTGCCGCCAGCGCTGTACGTATCATCCGCCGGGTGGTGAAAAACACCGAACTGCGTAAAGCCCTCGTTCTGGAGGATTTGATGTTCAAGCGCCAGGCGCTGCCGCTGTGCCATTGTCCACGTCACGCGATACCTCTTTGGCCCTTTGCCGCACGATAAACCTGCACGATTCCATTAATGTCGGGCACCACGAGCCCTGCCGGTGCTTCAATTTGCTCCGCGCTGCCCGTCGCCCGATCGAGGCGATGAACCTCAAGCACACCCATCGGCCATTTTTGATCGATGGCGAACGCGAGGTGATGCGGCTCCTTCAACTGGGCTACCAGAATTTTTCCAAACGCCGTCGTGTGCTGCTCAATGGGGGCGCCGCTCTCCCGCTCCAGAGCTTCGGCGAGATGCGTGATGGCTCGCTCGCGCGTCGCCGGGTCAACCACAGGCGCACCGCCGAGAACAGGCGGCTCACCCGCATCGCCAATGCGAACACGGTCAAGCGCAACGGTTTCCCATTCCTTGAGCGATTGCTCCGGAAACAAGCCGCGCGCGATCAACGCCTCGCGGACCGGGCTGCAGCCGGCGTGCACCGTAACGCTCATCGCGACCGGCTCTTCCTCCGTGGCGAGGTCGTAGAACCACGGGTGAATGCGCACCGTCGGCGTCTGGCGGGATCCTTCCGTCGTAACGATGATCTCTACCATCCCCAGAAAGGCATTGCGTTTCCCGAGCTGACGAATGCGTCTTCGATCGCCCGAACTCGGTTCCGAGAGGCCGAGCTGGTGATGGGAATGCCAATCGCCGAAATAGCGAAGCGCCCAGTCCGCCGCGAGCGGCTCGCTGAGTTGCCTCAGATAGTCGACGTCCAGGCGGAAATGCGCATTGTCGCGCTGCGCGTTCGGCCCCGCCTTCGTTGCGAGAAACACCGTTGGATGATCCGGCCAGCGTCCGAAGAGATCGCCGCCGGTTTCGACGGTCCACGCCGCGGCCTCGGCGGCGATGGCGCGCAGCTCCGACTCCCAGATCACGAATGGCTTGCTGGCCGCCGGACGGGAAGGAGGCGCTGTGGGCGCACGGTCTGCCCGCGGCGCAGGCGCGGACGGCGCCAGTGCCTTGGACCTGCGTCGGCCAAGAAAGCTGGCAATCCGCTTGATTACCATTCCGCCTCACCCAATCACTCAAGACCCAACTCAACTACGAATCGGGAGCAGACCATTCTGCACCATGCAGTATAGCCTTAGAAGCCGAAGAGTTACGCACAATTGGTCGGGTCAAGAATGGCGGAGCACACTTTTTCAAGGCTGGTGGAACGCAGACCACTCTCCCAGGCCGCGTCAAGCACTGCAGCGATGTGGAGCACGTACTTCTTCAATTCGCCGGCGTGACCGTATTGTTTATCGGCTTCCGCGCAAAACTTTGACCAGTCGGCTTCTCCAATCTCGCTTTTCACGACCGAGCCGATGTCTGAATGCCACATTACATAGCCTTTACCCCAGACGGTCGCTGCAGGCATTGGATCCTGCTCGGCCGTCCCAAGCAGCGCAAGCAATGCCTTGTTGTCTTTTTGGTGCTTAGTTCGACTTCCACTTTTGTCTGGCTTGTCGGCGTCGGAATCAAACATCACGTAGGTCGGGATGCCCATGTGCTTTGCGATCGCCAAAGGTTGAAGCAGTTCGCTCTTTCGGTTCACCGGAACTATATGGCACCCGGCCCGTCTAAACGCCTCCCACTGCCCCATCAGATGAAGACCTGCGGACAAATATCCATTGTCCTCGAGTCCCTCGACCAACACCAGGCGTGAGCAAAAAAAGATCTCATTGAGCGCGGGTTGAAGTGACTGATGGATTTTTGCAAGTGTCCCTGTAGGCTTCTTTGGAGGTTCACCCGTCGCGCTGGCGACTGCCTTGGAGAGATCGGCATAGGACATCTGCGCAACCTTCGAGCGTTTCTCGACCAGATTCTTGCGAATCACCCGAACGTTCTCAAAGCCATCCCCGGACACGAAGTGCGGACTGTGCGTTGTGATGACAATCTGAGAGTTCGTTGTACCGAGCCTTTCGAACACAGATGCAAGGTGCCGCGCTTGAGGCGGGTGCTGGTACAGTTCGGGCTCTTCCACCCCCAGAATGAGACGCGGCGAACTTACATCATCGGTCGACGCCAATTCCTGAAGAAGCGCGAGAAGATAGGAACGCTGCAGGCCGTGTCCAAACCGCGCCAGCTCACCTTCAAAAAGTCCCTCGCCTGCAATGATCCGGGCCCAAGGCTCATCTACCCGCACGGATTTTTCCGGGTCCTGTCTCCACTCGAGCTTAACTATCGCCTCAGGATGCGCCCATTCCCCCAAGCGCGTCCTCAAGGACTCTGAAAGGTCTTCCAGCACATGCTGGTTCTGCGCCAGAAGCTCTTCGTATTGCGCCTGCATACTGGTGCGCAGCGTCTTGACGCTCTCCTCGAAGTTCGTCTTTGCTCTTACCGTCCTGGCCAACAGCTTGCCGAGAGCGGTATTCCGGGCTTCTTGTTGCTCGCTAGTTGCGTCTTTGACGGCCGGGACATACACCCATTGAACATAGTTCGCGAGCCGATTGGCGCCCCTCGAAATACCGTAGAACTGATCCTCGCTTTGGATCAACTCGCACTCATCGGGATGTTCGACTTCGTAGTTTCGCAATGACCCTATCATTGCGTCTTTTGTCCCGGGCGCCGGCAGCTTGTATTTTTTCGCGATGCCCGAGTAAATCGCTTTGAGCTCCGCGACCTTCTTTCCATCACCCTCTGCTTTGAAGAACTCCTTGAAGGCTGATATACCGAGACGCTGTCCAAATTGCTTCACAGCCGCTTTGCCTGTCATCCGATCAAACGATGCGACCGCTGAAATGACTAACTTCCCTTGGCGGAAATAGCCGGCGAACTCTTTCTGGGCCTCTTGGCTGAGATCAGTGAAGGTGACTGTGATCTCGATCGGTTCATCGACATTCTTCTGGTGAAAGTCCTCGATATCGAGCAGGGTCAGATCCGTCGTAGCGTTCTCAATCTCTCTGAAAAAGACGTTCAGGGCGCAAAGAACCGTAGACTTACCCGACCCATTGGGACCCACCAAGGAAGTATAGTCATTCAAATAGACCGTTTCGTTGGCGAACGACCGAAAGTTTTTGATACGTATGGACTCGATCTTCATTTGAGCACTCTACCGAGCGGCGATATATCCCGACGTTCTGACGCGCAAAGAACGCTTCCCGCCCACCGGATCGATATCCGAAGTCGGCCTGTCAGATCGATCACGTCTTTGTCTTTGCCGGCCTACAAACAGTCGGCGCGTGAGGCAGGCATAGTAACGCCGTATCGATATCGAATAATGCAACGCCTCCCGCATCGACGCTTGAATTCCGCGCTAGATCACGTCCTCTCGAAGGATTTCATCGCACCGGTCATTCGCCTTGTCGGCACTGAGCAGCCATCGGCAATTTCGCGAACGCAATGCAATGAACCGTTCAATGATCGACAGTAATTGAGCCCCCACGCGCGCTACGTCCTCGAGGCTCGCCAGGACGGCGTTCGAACTGCCGGCGCGAATGTTCGACCTGGTTCAACGCAGCGGGATAATAGACAATCAGTGTCGACCCGGCGCTGGCACGGAACAAATCGACTTATCACGCTTGCCTTCGACTTGCGCGGCCCGAACGCTCGATCTGCGGAGCCGTCAGTCCTACGGCGGCGGCTCTTCCATTGTCATAGTTTCGCTTAGTACCCTGTTTCGGCCTATTGAGCCAAACGCGTGCGCTCATTGGTCCGATCGCTCTGCGGCCTCCGCGATGGTGCGCCGCTGCGCAGAACGGTGATTTAGCTTGCTCTCGTTTCAATCCTCGGCAGCGAAGTGTGATATTCATCCACGCTGTCGAGGTCGATCATGGTCTTGCCTCCCATTTTGTAAGCCCTGATCCTGTCAAGGGCGATCAGCTCATAAGCCTTGGTCCTTCCGAATTTGCCATAGCGGCAACCGTCCTTGAACTCGACGAGCCGGCGCCTCTTGTTGCTATCATTGTCGACCATGGTTCCTGCGTGCTTTTCGGTGATGTCTGCCACAACCGGATCAAGCCCCCGCTGAGCGAGATGGGTATGTCCAAGCTGCGATCATGGTGTCGACGCGGCTTTGCCAGGAAGGCACTGCTCGAGATTCCTGCTGACTTGTTCGACGCCATCTGCGCTAGCCCAATAGCCCAGGATGCGTTGGTCTAAATCGCCTGCTGCCAAACAAAAGGCTTTCTGCCGCCTCCGCGAACTGCCGCGCGCTATCGCGTACAAATCGGACGAACCGAGAGCGATCCCGCCGTGCTTCCAACCTGGGTTCGATTCCAGTTGAGGCGATTAGGCAGAGGGAGACAGCATGGGCATGCCTGCTGCCAAGGAGCCCGCAAACTATTTTTTTTCTAGCTAATACGGCGCGTCAGTTTGTTGGTATTCCTGTTGGCATCAACAGCAATCGAAGATAAAATGCCATTTAATTTCAACTGGTTGCGGCACTAAGCTGTTATCGGCGACTGGAGCAGAGTTACCTGCTACAGGCTGAGCACTCACCAGGAGAACTCGAACGGGACAGCTTACTCAGTCTCGCCCGAGGTTTCGGATATGCGGCCGAGCAAATCGAGAGACGCGCGGTGATCGCCAAGATAGTGGTTCTCTGCGCTATCGCCTCGCTCGCACTCCTTGCCGTCCTATACATCCCTTAGCGTGCCCCCCACGCGCTGCCGCGACTCCAGGGCGTGCGGCGTCCCGGACCGTCTGCAATCCCAAAAGCGCCTGTTCGAAACCTGCTCGAACGCTGTTGTCAGACTGCCCCAAACGGGAAGGGATTGCCGCAACATTTCAAGATTTCGCTCGACACTCGGCGTTGGAATGGCAGCGGGACTCCGATCATCGATCGAAGGCGAGAAGCGCTCCGCGACATTCCAGTCCAGTCCATTCGGACCGATTCGTCCTATTTGTACGCCACAGCTACCCAGCAGCCATATCTGCGCTCTCGATTTCTTTTCCGCTTGAGAAGTCTAAGGTCTTATTGCCTCAGACCGATTGTGATTCGAGCGGAGGCATGGGTGGCGAGGACGAAAATAGCCAGATCGAGGCATTAGGGTCGCCGGATACTGGGAAAATGTCGCCTGCCACTAAGCGTCGTCGCAAGAACCGTGGCATGCCACCGCCCGCGACGTTCGATATCGATACGCTGCCAGGCAGCTCCAATTTGACGGCATTGGAGGCGGCCGCGGTCATCCGGCGCACACCCGGAGCGCTGGAGCAGTGGCGGCGCGATCCGAATCACCCGCTGAAATGGCGCTACGTCGACGGCCGCCCGCTCTATCGTGTCGATGCGGTGCGCGACTATTTGGCCGGACTAAACCACTAAGCCGCTTCGGCTGCATAGTGTTCGCGAAGCCGGCCGAGTAGTTCAGCCTTGATTGGATCGAGCGGATTCGTTCGCTGTAGGCGCACGGCCCCGCCGACCCTGATCGCGCCAACCAATTCCGCGATGTAGTCATGAGCTGCTTCAAACGCCATCTTGCGAATGATCCACTGTTCGTCGTGATTGTAGACTTGATCGATTCCGCGCGGCTTTTGCCCAACACACAGTCGCTGGATCTCGTTGTCGTAACCACAGCGCGACATGACAGTTCGCAGACTGCGCCTCAAGTCATGCATGGTGAACTTGGCGACACCCGACTCATTGACCAGCCGGTTGACCATCTTGGTGAAGCCCGACATCTGCCCACCGGTCTTCGGTGACGGGAAGACATAGTCGGACGTCGCGCGCTGGAAGTGTTTCGCTGCTGCGAGCACCTCGTCAACGAGGTGAGTGCGCGGCACATCGTGGTGTAAGCCCATCTTGGTCCAAGCCGCATCGAAGGTGACGCGGTCGTCCATGATGTGCTTTTGCCACTCGATGATTGTCGGCTCGCTTCGGCGCGCGCCGCCGAGCAAGCACATCCTTGTCAGGAGCCCAAAAGTGCCGAGCTTGCCGGACGCATGCCAGACCGTGTTGATTTCCTCGTCGGTGAGTGCACGGCCCTTCGTTCGGCGTCCCACCCTCTGCGCACGAGTTTCCTTGGGCTCGCGATAGCCAGCCAGCACATTATGGTCGATATAGCCCTCGCCAACGCACCATTCGAGGAACGTGTGCGTGTGCTTGCGCAGGTCCTTGGCCGCGCCACGCTTGCCGGTTTTGGCGACCCGGTCGACCGCCGCCATGATTTGCCGCCGCGTCAGATCCCCCACGCCGTTCCCGGCGTGCTCCTTGAGCCCGCGCCGCAACGCCGAGATTGCTGGCTTCCAGTTGACGACCTGACGTCCGGTCAAGGACGTCTGGTAGGGACCATCTTCGACGATGAGGTCCGCCAGTTTGGTGCGCTGATTTTCGGCTGCCTGTTGCCGCCTCGCCTCGCGTTTCGCGTCGTTCGGGTCCATGCCCTTGACGACCTCGCCTGCGGCGATAGTGGCGGCCTTGCGCGCTGCCTTCTCATTATATTTTGGCCACGGACCAAGGGTCTTGCGCTGGGTGCCTCTCACCCCCGGCTTGGTGAAGAGGTAAACCCAAGTCCGACCACCGGTGGCGCGCATGCGCAGGGCCAGGCCGGGCAGCTTGTCGTCGTGGAGATAATGCTGCGCCTTGCCGAGCGGCAGCGTAGCGTTGCGGATCACCGCATCGGTGAGTGTTAGCTGGTTGGTCGGCTCTGGCATGACTCTTTCCCCTGCCTTTGTGCCCCGGCGTGCCCCGCAAGGGGAAAATCGCGCCCTATCAGAATCGGCCCTCAGAGCTTCACGTGTGCCCCAAAAGGAAGGACCGAGAGATCGTAGCTCAGACCCTCCCTCATTTTTGTGCCCCAAGGGAAAAATCTGAGGGGGCACAACAGGGGCACACAAAATGCAGTATGGCCGCTTATGGCTCACTGAGGCTCAAACGGCCATAAAACACTGTAAATTAACAGAATTATTTCGACATAACTATGGCTACGTGGGGCCCGCTTGGATCTACAGATTGTGGTTCACACGGGAGAGGTCCAAGGTTCGATCCCTTGTGCGCCCACCATTAGCGAATTAATCCCCTAAACGTGTGCCCCCGGCCAATGGCCGCGTGCGAACTCTGCGGGCCATCATCTACATACATACCGTTATTCTTGTGACGTCTTTGTCAGAGCAAGTTGATTTTGGTCATTCGATCATCCGAGGAAGCATCGGTACCGCGGCAAGCAGCCGCTTCGTGTAATCATTCTGTGGCCTGGCATAAATGGCTTCCGCCGCGCCTTCCTCTACGATCCGCCCACGGTGCATGATCGCCACGCGATCGCAAAGATGCCGGACAACCGACAGATCGTGGCTGATGAAGATGAGGGACAGATCGAGCTCGGATCGCAGGCGGATGAGCAGATTGATGATCTGCGCCTGGATGGAGACATCGAGCGAGGCGACCGGTTCGTCGCAAACGACGATGTCTGGCTGCATCGCAAGCGCTCGCGCAATGGCGATGCGCTGCCGTTGACCGCCGGAAAACTGGTGAGGAAAGCGGTTGGCATAAGCCGGATCGAGGCCCACAGCCGCGAGCCATTGCCTGACGTAGTCTGCGGCCTCGCCGCGGCTGATCAGGCGGTGCGCCAGCGGTCCTTCGGACAGGGTTTCTCCGATACGCATGCGGCCATTCAGCGAGGCGAAAGGATCCTGAAAGATGGTCTGTACGCGCGTGGTGATCTTGCGTGGCATCGTGCCGGAGCTCATCACCGGCTGACCGGCGAGCCGCACGCTACCTGATGTCGGTGCCATGATGCCGGCTGCCATCCGCCCGAGCGTGGATTTTCCCGATCCCGATTCGCCCACAAGGCCGAGAACTTCCCCCCTGTTCAAGACGATGTCGACACCATCGACGGCATTAGGCGTCGATGGTGGATTCGAGCCGGCGAGCCGAAACTGCAGTCTTGCGAACAGGTTTGCCGGCTTTGCGAATGTCTTGATCGCATCGCTTATGACGAGATAGGGACTGCCGAGCGCGAGGACTTCGCCGGAGGCCACCTTTCGCGCCGGCGGCGCTGCATCGGGAACGCCGGCGCGGCGCGTCAGCAGCTGACCGGGGCTGGCCCTCGAGGGCAAAGCATTCAGCAGGGTCTTGGTATAGTCGTGCTGTGGCTTGGTCAGGACAGCAAGTGCGGGTCCGCTTTCGACGATATGGCCTGACCGCATCACCGCGACGCGATCAGCGATGGAGGCGACAGTTGCGAGATCATGGCTGATCCATATCAGCGCCGTGCCCAGATCGGAGACCTGCGCCTTCATCTCGCTCAGGATTTCAGCCTGAATCGAAACATCGAGTGCCGTCGTGGGTTCGTCGCAGATGACGAGCTTCGGCCGATGCAGAAGCGCGATCGCGATCGCGACCCGCTGCCGCATGCCGCCGGAAAACTGGTGGGGAAAGAAATCGACCTTTTGCTCGGGTTGCCTGATGCGCATCCGGGCCAAGGCGACGATCGCCCTTTCGCGGGCTTCCTTTGGGCCGATCCGTTCATGGGCTTCCAGCCCGAGCCTGATCTGCGTGCCGATGCTCAACACCGGATTGAGCGCCACCATGGGATCCTGGAAGACCATGGAAATGGTCTTGCCCCGGATTCTCCGCAGCTCTTCCTGCGGCAGGCCGATCAATTCGCGACCTTCGAGCTTGATCGACCCTTCCACGATGCGGCCAGGTTCATCGATCAGCCCAATGATCGAAAAGCCGGTCGCCGACTTGCCGGAACCGGATTCCCCGACAATGCCAAGCACTTCGCCCGGCGAGACCGAGAAGGACACGCCGTCCACCGCCCTCACCTCGCCCCGGTTACCCCGAAACCAGGTCTTCAGATTGCTGACGTCAAGCAGCGGGCGCCTCGTCTCGTCGAATGGCGGGGCGATCATCGGCGGAGCCTCGGATTGAGCTGGTCGCGGATCTGATCGCCGACCAGATTGAGCGACACGATGAACAGGATCAGCGCCAGACCGGGGTAGATCGAGATCCAGTAGCGTCCGGAAAGCAGATATTGGAAGCCGTTGGCGATCAACATGCCAAGCGACGGCTCCGACGGCGGAAGACCGACACCGAGGAAGGAGAGCGTTGCTTCGAGAGAGATGGCGCTGGCAATCTGCACTGTCGCCACGACGATCAGCGGCGGCAGCGAATTCGGCAATATATGTTTGAAAACGACGCGCCAAGGCGATAGCGGGATCGAAAGCGCAGCCTCGACATAGTCCTTCTGCCGTTCCGCGACGGCCGTGCCATGGGCGGTACGGGCGAAATAAGCATATTGCGCAAAGATCAGAGCCAGGATCAGTTGGTAGCGTCCCTGGCCGAGCAGTGCGGCGATCACGAAAGCGAGCAGGATTGCCGGAAACGAAAGCTGCAAATCGACAAGCCGCATCGCGACGCTCTCCACTCGCCCGCCGACATAGGCCGCCGTGCAGCCAACCAGGGCACCGAGCGCAAAGGCAACAGCGCCGGCGATCACGCCCATTTGCAGCGAAATGCGAAGGCCGTAGATGATTGCCGACAGAAGATCGCGACCTTGCGAATCCGTACCGAGCCAATGCGTATAACCGGCGCTTCCGACATAGCCTGGCGCCCGCCGCGCATCGCGCAGCACCAGATGGGCGAGATCATAGGGATCCTGCGGTGTCACCAACGGGGCGACGACAGCCAGGACGAGGATCAAGACGACGACGATTGCTGCGCCGGCGGCGAGCTTGTTTTTCCTGAAGTCGTCGAGAAAGCGGGAAAAAGGAGTGTCGCTCATCATGCCCGTCCTTTCCGAAGACGCGGATCGAGCAAGGCATAAGTGAGATCAACCACAAGATTGATGAAGATGAACAGCAGGGCGATCAACATGAGATAGGCAACCATGACAGGCCGGTCGAGCGAGGTGATGCTGTCGATGATGAGCTTACCGAGCCCAGGCCAAGAGAAGATCGTTTCGGTCACTACGGCGAAAGCGAGAGTGGAGCCGAGCTCGAGACCGAAGACCGTGACAAGTGGAATGGAGATCAGCCTCAGAACGTGGCGGCGCAGGATGATGAATTCCGAAATGCCGGCGGCACGCGCGAATTTCACCGTATCGCTCAGCATCAGTTCGCGCGTGCCCGCGCGGGCAAGACGGATCATCAGCGAGAACTTGACAAGTGCCAGATTGAGAGCAGGCAGGACAAGATGCGAAAGGCCGTCGGTGGTCAGGAAACTGAACTCTGCGCCAAACAGGCTGACGGTCTCGCCGCGGCCGCCGGCCGGCATGCAGCCACACTGGACCGCGAAGAGCATGATCAACATCAGGCCGAACCAGAATGTCGGAACGGAGAAGCCGAGGATCGACAAGGCCATGATCGCGCGCGAGACAAAACTATGCGGCCGATAGCCCGCATACATGCCGATCGGCACTCCGGCGAGGCTGGCAAACAGCACGGCGGCCAAGGTCAGTTCCAGGGTCGCAGGCAGACGCGAGAGGATGAGCTCGCTGACCGGCATGTTGTAAACGAAGGACCGGCCGAAATCGCTATGGGCCAGGCGGCCGAGAAAACGCAGATATTGCTGCCACAGCGGCTGATCGAGACCGTATTGGGCGATGACGGCGGCGCGGATGTCCTGCGTCGCATCAGGCGAGATCAACACATCCACCGGATTGCCCACGGCATAGACGCCGCAGAAAACCAGCGCCGACATGGCAACGACCACGATACAGGCCTGCCAGGCTCTTTGGAGGATGAAGCCAAACATATCTGTCCATTCTTCGGCTTTCGCCTACATCCGGCGATCCGGACGCTTCGTTCGCTCAGTGCCAATCGCTTTCCAACAAATCTCTCGTCTCGGCGACCGCAACCGACCAGATTGCATGCATGTCCTCATCCGCTCGCTGATAGAGGCCATGGAAATTGCCGTCGCCCAGCAATTCGCGCTTTTTCGCCGCGCCGACACGCGCAAGAGCGGCAAAATCGATCTGCGCCTTGGCCGATTGCGGCTGAGCGGGATCGTTGGTGCGCGTCCAGGGAAAGTTTTCCATCCAGGAGGCATGCGATGCCGCGGGATCGAGCTCCATCACCTTGGCCCAGGTGCGCGGCGCGCGCCACCAGTCATGGAATTTGACCGAAGCGTCGGGATGGAGGTTCAGCCATTCAGAAATGACCGTAGCGGCCGGCGCATTGCCGCCATGGCCGTTGACCACAAGGATGCGGCGAAAGCCCGACCGATAAAGACTGTCCAGGAGATCACGGATGACGCCGAGATAGGTCGAAAGCGAGAGGCTGAGCGTACCGGGAAAGGCTTCGAAGGAGGATGCCAGACCATAAGCCAGCACCGGAAAGACCGGAATGCCGAGACCGGCTGCTGCATCGACCGCGACTTTTTCGGCAAGAACCATGTCCGTGGCGAGACTGAGATAGGCATGTTGCTCGACGCTGCCGATCGGAAGGATGCAGCGATCGTCTTTTTTGACCTGCTGCTCGAGCTGCAGCCAATTCATGTCCTGAACCCTCAAACAGTCCTCCTGTTCTAAAGCTGCCTCAATCAGCGCAACGATTTTGCGCGATACCGTCGAGGCATAGCATTCTCATGCTCGGATCGACCGCTTCAACTTCTGAAAACGTTCCAAAAGGGACAAAAAAAAGAAGTTGACGGCTAAATAATCCATAGTCAAGTTCCATACGGGACTAATTGAATTATGCCGTGAAAGACCCTAGGCGAGACTTCGGTGTCGGATTTTGCTTTGGAAGAGCTATTGCGAGAAGGGGGAAAGCGCGCCGCGGGCGATCAGCCGGTGGAAGATCTGGTGGCGATCAAGCTATGGCAAAATCCGTGCTGGCTGTCGTTTCGCATCAACTTCCTGGCTCTCCAGTTCAATGAGCCGATCTACCGGCTCCTGGAGAGGGAGCATGGCGTGAGCCGGCCGGAAGTGGTGGTCATCTACGCGCTCGGCCTCTCTGACGGTCTGACGGCAAGCGCGATTTGCAGCTCCTCCGGCTTTCCCAAGAATACGATCAGCCGCGCGATCCAGCGCCTGATCGATAAGAACATCGTTCGCCGTGAAGTCGATCCGGCGGACTTAAGAAGCTTCGTCCTTTACATCACCGACGAAGGCAAAAGCATCGTCGATCAAGCGATGCAGCCTATGATCGAAAGGGAAAGAGTCATGATGTCGGGACTCACCCCGGCGGAACGGCTCATGCTTTCCGAGCTGCTGGCGAAGGTTGTCGTGGATTCCCCCAATTGGCCCCCAATCCTTACCGAGGAGCATGAAGAGTGAGGTTGTTTCAAAGTGCACGCATCGTTGCGCTTGCACCGATATTGCTGAGCACAGTTTCCGGTCTTGCCACGGCAGCCGACCTGACGATCGGTGTGCGCGCCGGGCCGCTGTCCATCGACCCCGACTTCACCTCGGCCGGCACCCATGCCGAGGCGATGAAACACATCTATGACACGCTGATAAAATCGGGCAACAAACTCGAACTGCAGCCGGGACTTGCGACGAACTGGACGCCGATCGACGATGCGACCTGGGAGTTCAAGCTGCGTGAGGGCGTCAAGTTTCACGATGGCTCCGATTTCACCGCAGACGACGTCAAGTTCTCGATCGAACGCATTCCGCATGTCGCGGGTCCCAATCCGACAACGATCTATGTCCGCCGTGTAAAGAGCGTCGAAGTCGTCGATGCCCATACGGTCCGCGTCAAGACTGAAGGCCCGGCACCGACCTTGCCCAATGATTTCGTTCGCCTGTTCATCGTCTCGCATGTCGCTGCCAAGGATTATTCCGACACGCCGGAAAAGGCGGCGGAGGGTTTTAATTCCGGCAAGGCGGCCATCGGCACCGGGCCTTACAAATTCGTATCTTGGACCCCCAAGGAGCAATTAGTGCTGCAGCGCTTCGACGGCTACTGGGGCGTAAAGGAACCTTGGGACAAGGTCGTTCGCAAGGAGATCCCCAACGATGCCGCTCGCGTCGCGCAGCTCAAGGCCGGCCAGGTCGATTTGATCGCCCGCATTCCGGCCTCCGACGTGCCGACACTGGAAACCGATTCGAAGCTGAGAATCGTACGGGAAAACAGCGTCTATTCCTTCAATGTCTCGTTCGACTTCCGCGACAAGCCGCCGCAGATCAAGGCAAAGGACGGCTCCGCCCTTGCGAAGAATCCCTTCCAGGATCCGCGCGTCCGCGAAGCCTTCGATCTGGCGATCGATCGCGAGACGATCGCCGACGTTGCGATGGAAGGCATGGGCACGCCGCAGTCTCAATTGGTGACGCCGAACATCTTCGGCTATAACACCAATCTCAAGACCACGGTCGCCGACCCGAAGCGGGCAAAGAAGCTTCTCGCCGAAGCCGGCTATCCCGATGGTTTCAAGGTCGTTCTCACCTTTACCAACGACCGCCTGCCGGGCGACAAGGAGGCAGGCACCGCCATCGCCCAGATGCTGACCGCCATCGGCATCGACGTGCAGGTGAATGCACAGCCGGGCGCGGTGTTCTTCCCGGCGAATACCCGCGGCGACTATTCGCTGACGATGTCGGGTTGGGGAACGCTGACAGGCGAATCCAACTATACTCTGTCCTCGCTCGTGCATTCGAATGCGCCGGACAAGAAGCTCGGCGCGTACAACGTCCGCAACTATGCCAATCCTCAGCTCGACGCACTGATTGAAAGCGCGAGCGTCGAAATGAACGGCGAAAAGCGCAGGAAAGATCTGGAAGATGCAAATGCGTTGGTCACGAGCGATCGGCCGAACCTTGCCATAGCTTCGGTCGTTTCGGCTTGGGGCATGAAGAAGGGGTTGAACATCACGCCGCGCTCGGACGAAGATACGCTCGCCACGGATATTCGGCCTGCCGAATGAGCACTCAGAACAAAGGCTGGGTTCAGGCCCAGCTTTCCCGACACATGGCGACCATGCTGATCCGTGGCCGACATCGGCCTCTGGTTTAAGGCACCTTCATGCTTCCCCTCTCCAAAGCGGCGTAGTCGGCAGCCCCACTCCGAAGACCAACAGGTGTCGATCGATTGGGGGGCTCAAATGCAGGACGCCGAATAAATTATGATTATATGAGATAACAATGTTTGCTCTGACCTAATCAAGCGATTACGGTCCTCATCCCTTTTTTAGTAATGAGTTCGGGGCCTGCCCATGACTGGTTTCCAAGCCAAGCTGGAACGCTTTGAAAGCCTTGCTGACGAATGCGACTTGATTGCCAAGCGAGCGGATGGAGGCAAGCGCGAGCTATACATCCGGATGGGCGAGCACTATCGCGGCCTGGCAAATGATATGCGCGCCCTCATTGCGTCGTTCGACGTCGCCGCCTGATCGCCGCGCCCCGGGCACGACGGCGCGCCGTCACCCAATCCGCAGACTTTCCGCAGACATTTTGCCCGAGCGCCCAGCCTTCAGCTCGTAGCTGATGCGCGCGCCCTCGGCCAAGCCCGTATAGCCGGCTTTCTCGACGGCGCTGATGTGGACGAACACATCTGAGCTACCGTCATCAGGTTGAATGAAGCCATAGCCCTTGGTCGCGTTGAACCACTTCACTTTACCCATTGCCAATGTCGTATTCTCCGAATCACCAAAGTATCTCTCAAAGGCTAGCCTAACCGCGGACGCCTGACTGTTCGCTTCCCGACGCAGGAGCGGCACCGACGCTCGGCCGAGAGCGGCCTACCCACCACTCTGGCCGTAGGAACGTTCCGGCCCGCCGCGAGTCACCTACAGGCGCAATCGATCCTGTCTTGCCTTGCGGGTCGACCAATGGACAGAGCGGCCACTTACGCCATCTCGGCCCTCCTCTTGGGAGGCGGTATCTGGATCTTTGTCGCGGGCCTGTCCTCCACCTCACCCACCCTGTGGACTGTCGTCGCGCTAGACCATATCTTGATTGGTCTCATAAGCGCCGTCGGCCCCAGCTAAGGATTTTAGTGAGGCTCAAGGATGCTCGACAAAGCGCTGCAGCTTCAGCTCCCTCATTGGCTGATGATCGCCGGCATGTTCCTGGTGATCATCGGGACGCTCGGTATGCTCTTTGCGCGTCGACGGGAGCCGTCTGCCGAGCGGTCAGTCGATACCGATAACTAGCCTTCCCGGCATCCGGTTGCGCTCACCCTCATGACTGCTGGGGAAAATCTGCACTAGGTCAGCCTTTCTGCATTTTCCGAATCGGCAACCCGTGCTCGCTCTCTCCTCGTAGTTTCAAATTATGGGGTGCGCACGCGTGAGCCATTTCGTCTCGATGCTTCTGCTTGCCATCGCCCTCACCCTGACCTTGTGTTACGGGGTGGCAGCTTGGCGCCTTTCGGCCAGCAGGGATGCCGACATAACTGCAACGATCCCACATCAGGAATACGGCTGGAGGTTGAGGCCGAGCAACTGAACGCCCTTGCCTCGCCGGTTTCGCAAAAATACGGGCCGAGCCGTGCCTGTGGAGCGCTTCCACGCGCGCCGTTAGGCGATCGACAGAATCTCGACCTCCTGATTGCCTGCACCTACGACGTCTCCGACCGCCTTCCCGATCAGCGATTTCGCGACCGGAGCTACGAAGGAGATCGACCCAGCCTTCGGATCGGCTTCATCTTCACCTACGATGCGATAGGTCTGCACGCGACCGTCGGCCCGGCTGAACGTCACCGTGCTGCCAAAGGCGACCTTCTCGGTCGACGCCGGATTGGGGATCAGCTGGGCCGTGCGCAGCCTTTCGGCGAGATAGCGAACGTCACGCAACGGGACGGCCGACTGCCGGCGCTTCTCGTTGACATCCTCGATGCGCTGCGCGGCCTCGTAGGCCTCGCGCGCTTGCCGAAGCTGCAGTTCCAAGGCCTGCAATCCTGATTGGGTTACCAGGTTGGGATGCGGCGAAATCGGGCGATCCGGCAACAACGTCTCGGACGCGGTTTCGGCACTCTCTTCTTTGGTAAAGGCGACGCTCACTCCAGGACCTCGTCGATTGTTGAGAGGCAGCGCAACGTGGTCACATCGCGCCGCCCGCGACCACGCGCTACTTCTTATCGAACGGAATGTATTGCTGATACTGCTTCGGCACCGAGCTGCGATAGCGCGAGGGAACCGTGCCGCTGTCGATCGAATGGTCGATCTCCTGCTGCCGTGTCATCTGCTTCTTCTTGGCCGGCTTCTTCTCGGTGGTCTTCTTCGAATCCGTTGACGGGGTCGTGGCGGTCGCGGGCGTCGTTGTCGCCGGCGCGGTGGTCTGGGTGGTCGCGGCCGGCTCTGTCGTGGTTGCAGCAGGCGCAGGGGTCGTGGCTTGAGGCGGCGGCGTGGTTGCCGCAGGCGGCGTGGTGGTGCCGTCGGTGCCCTGGGCCAGCGCGATCGGCGTCTGCAACATGAGCGCGAATGCGGCACTCGCGGCGAGCAAATATGACCTTTGCATCAGAACCTCCAAAGTTCCTGATCAGAACGACGAAAGCTAATCCCGCGCGATGGACCTGTGCAAGTCATCGAGCACGGGCCATAAGGCGGGCGCCGCATGTGGTCGAGGTTGACCGAGCCCGCGGCCCAATCGATTCAACTAAGACCAATCGACTTTAGTGCGGCACACCGAGCCCGATCTCTTTCAACCGTTCCGTGAACCAGACGGTCTGCGTCCGGTCGAGCACGCCGCCGGCATAGATTTCCGCGGTCGTTACGTTCGCCCTGGCAAGCACGAGGAGAACGCCGATCTGGTAGGCGAACCAGATATGGGGATCGGTGAGCGCCTTCAGCTTCTGCTGGTCGTGCTCGATCGCGGTGTGATTGCTCGCATTGCGAATTTCGATGGCGAGCAGGTTGTTCGGGATCTCGCGTTGATGCACGACGACATCGGGATAGATCGATTTTCCCAAATGGTCGTCGGTCGAGATGATCGTGCCGCGCGGCAGGTGCAGCGTGCGCTCGCCGAGGCGGTCGTAGTTGCAATCGACCGCCCATCCGGAGAACTGCTTCTCCAGATAAACGGCGAAGCGGTGGGTGACCGCGCGCTCGCCGACATCCTTCTCGAATAGGAAGTCTTCGTGGGCGTAGAGATCGCGGATCGCCGCGATCACCTTGTTCAGCTCGGTCTTCATCGTGCCGCCCGCCCCTAAGCTCTCATCTCGCCGCGTTACAAGCCCTTCATGGTGAGGAGCGCCGAACGCCTGTTCCCGACGATGCTTCGCATTGCCGAGCGAACCATGAAGGTCCGGATCTCATCCGCGGCCATCCTTCGAGACGCCCGCTTATCGCGGGCTCCCCAGGATGAGGGGAGAGTACCGATGGTACAGCAGAAGCAATCGGAGCTACCTCACATCACGACTTCGATCAGTCGCGGCCCCGGCTCGGCGACGGCTTCCGCAAGCGCCTTGTTGAGTTCGTCGGCGTTGGTCACGGCACGGCCCGGCACGCCCATGCCCTTCGCCAGCGCCACGAAATCGAGGGTCGGGCGATCGAGCCTGAGCATGTCGGTCGCGCGCTGGCCTGGCTCGCCGGCGCCGACGCCGTCGAACTCGCCGCGCAGGATCTGGTAGATGCGGTTGGCGAACACGATGGTGACGATGTTGAGCCCTTCACGGGCCTGCGTCCACAGCGACTGAATCGTGTACATCGCGCTGCCGTCGCCGACCATGCACATGACCTTGCGATCAGGACACGCAATCGCAGCACCGATCGAAAGCGGCGTCGAGAAGCCGATCGAGCCGCCCATGTTCTGGATCCAGTCATGCGGTGCCGCCGCCGCGGTCGGCGGGAAGAAGCCGCGCCCCGTGGTCAGGGATTCATCGATCAGGATCGCATTCTCGGGGATCGCATAGGCGATCGCCTGGGCGATGGTGGTGAAATTGAGCGCACCGCTCGGCTTGACCAGTTCCTGGAGTTTTTGCGGCTTGACGTCGTGCGAGGAGGCATGCAGCGCGCCGGCCAGGGCTTCCAGCGCCGCGACCGAGTTCTCGCCCCACTCGGTCATGCGATGGACCTCGCAGCCCTCGGGCTTGAGCAGGCTCGGCTTGTTCGGGTAGGCAAAGAAGGCGACGGGATCGTTGGCCTCGACCAGGATGATGTGACGGAAATCCTTCAGCAGGGGCAGCGCCTGGTCGATCACATAGGGAATGCGGTCGATCGAGAAGCGGCCGCGGCCGCGCGCCATGCGCGGGCGGAAGGTCGGGCCCATCACCTGACACCCGGTCTTTCCGGCAATGCGCTGCGCCAGCGCCAGCCCCTGCTCGCTCAGCGCGCTGCCGACCATCAGCAGAAGCGTGCGGCTGCCGTCATTGCGGAGGATTTTCGCAGCAAGCTCGACGGCCTGCGGCGAATAGGACGGGCGCTGCTTCTCCGCCGGCACCTCGGCGATCCCATCGGCCTCGTTCCAGGCGGTGTCGGCGGGCAGGATCAGCGTCGCGATCTGCCCCGGTGCGCTCTTGGCGGCGGCGATTGCCGCAGCGCCATCGGCAGCGACCGACTTGGCATCCGGCGAGGTCCGCACCCAGGACGACATCGGCCGCGCCAGGCCCTCGATGTCGGAGGTGAGCGGCGCGTTGTAGCCGATATGGTAGCCGGCGTGCTGGCCGACGATGTTGACGATGCCGGAATGGGCCTTCTTGGCGTTGTGCAAGTTCGCAAGACCGTTGGCGAGGCCGGGGCCGAGATGCAGCAGCGTCGAGGCGGGCGTGCCCTTCATGCGGTAGTAGCCGTCGGCCGCACCCGTCACCACGCCCTCGAACAGGCCGAGCACGCAGCGCATGCCGGGAACACGATCGAGCGCCGCGACAAAGTGCATCTCGGACGTTCCGGGATTGGTAAAGCAGATGTCGACCCCGCCCTTGACCAGCGTCCGTACCAGACTTTCCGCACCGTTCATCGTTTCAGCTCCCGCGGCTTTCTTGCTTTGGATCCGTATCGATCAACCATTGTTCGCCGTTTTCGTCAAAGCAATAGCAGACATTGCTGCCCTGCCGGGCGCGACGACGGGGCTTCTTGGCTAATACGGCTTTGCGATCCTGCGAAGTTTCCGCATTTGGCAATCGTTAAGGATTGCACGTGCTCACGCTGCCGTGGCTTGCGAAACGCCGGCAAATATGGCCTGTGGTCGTCCATTGAATCGATTTTTACTGGGGGAACGAATGAACCGGTTTTTTGCCGCACCGATCGCCGCCATTGCGGTCCTGACCATCGGCGCCAGCGGCGCCTCTGCAGCGGGGATGTTCGACTTCACCGGCACCGCCTCCACCGGCTATCTCGGCGGCGGGGCGAGCCCGATCCCGCGCAGCACCGTCATGTATCCCACCAACTACGCCCCCGGCACGATCGTGATAAACACCGGCGAGCGGCGGCTCTACCTCGTGTTGTCGAACGGCCAGGCACTGCGCTACGGCATCGGCGTCGGCCGCGACGGCTTCCGCTGGGGCGGCGTGCATCGCATCTCCGCCAAGAAGGAGTGGCCGGACTGGACGCCGCCGGCACAGATGATCGCCCGCCGGCCGGACCTGCCGCGCCACATGCGTGGCGGTATCGAGAACCCGCTCGGCGCGCGCGCGATGTATCTGGGCTCGACGCTCTACCGCATCCACGGCTCCAACGAGCCGGAGACGATCGGACAGGCAGTCTCCTCCGGCTGCTTCCGCATGACCAATGACGACGTGACCGACCTCTATGGCCGCGTCTCGGTCGGTACCACCGTGGTGGTGCTAAACAACTAGGGTCACTTCAAGGGTGGGCAAAGGTGCGAAGCGCCGTGCCCACCACTTTCTGCAACCGCCATTACGGTTGCCAAAGCGGTGGGCACGCTTGCGCCTTCGCTCGACGAGCTACGGCGGACAAGTCGCTTTGCCCGCCCTCTGTGTGCCCGTCCTACGCAGTTGGAACCGGGAGCCGCGACCGCTGCGCTCTTGTGTGCGAGGTGCGAATGCGGCAGCGTTGCATGACGATGAACGCTTGTCGCCCCCCTTCAGCCTTCTGTCGCACCGCCCTTCTCGCGCTGGCGGTTTTGACCTGTGCCGGCGAGGTCTGCACCAATGCTACCGCCGGCGACCTGCCGGCGATCGCCTCGCGCCAGCGCAGCGAGAGGAAGAGCTTCACCGACGGCGAGATCGTCGACGGCTTCCTCAAGACCGCGTTCGGCGCCGAATATCACCTCGCTGGCCGCGTCGACCGCATCCGCAAATTCGACGCGCCAGTGCGCGTCTTCGCCGAGACTGACGGTCGCGCCGACCGCAAGGCGCAACTCGCCAAGGTCGTCGCCGATGTTGCGCGGCGCGTGCAGCATCTGGACATCGCCATGACCGACGATGCCGAAGCCGCCAATGTCCGCGTCAAATTGGTGCGCGACCGCGACCTCTATCGCACCATCTCGACGTTCTATGGTGCGGAGAAGGCGCGCGAGATCCGCTCCTCGCTCGATCCGCAATGCCTCTCCGGCTTCCGCAAGAACGAGAAGTTCGAGATCGAGCATTCCGACGTCATCCTGACGGTCGACAATGGCGACTTCGTCTTCCTCGACTGCGCCTATGAGGAGCTCTTGCAATCGCTCGGGCCGATCAACGACACCGCGAGCGTGCCCTGGACCATGTTCAACGACAATGTGTCGATGGGCTATTTCGACGTCTATGATCAGTACATCCTCAATCTGCTCTACGATCCACGCATCAAGGCAGGCATGACGGTGCTGGAGGTCCGCAGCGTTCTGCCCGAGGTGCTCGCCGACGTGCGGGCGTGGGTGAAGCAGGTCAATAATCTGGCGGAGTGAAGCGGCGTCGGCGCGCGATCCCCATCATCGGTCGGACCACGGTCTGATCGAGATGCAACGCCTCGATATTGACGAGAAAAGGATGTCGGATGAGTGAGAGCAGCGGCTGTCAGGCAAGCGCACAACAAGCCGGCTTTGCGGGTGTCACACGCAGGGTTCTCGAACGCCTTGCATTGCCGGGTGATCAGCGGGAGCTCCTCGTGGTCGAGGTGACCTATCCGCCCGGCGGCGTCGCGCCGCTTCACCGGCATCCGGTCGGCGGCGTGGTCTTCATCGTCGAAGGCGTTGCCGAATCGGCCTATGGCGACGATGAGCCGCGACAATATCGAGCCGGCGAGACCTTGCAGGATCGCTCCGACAGTCCCCACACCCTGTTTCGCAATTGTGACCCGGAGCGCCCGCTCCGGTTTCTGACCATCTACGCTCTCGAACCCGGGCGCTCCTACACAACGGATCCCTGAGACCGTTGAAACCGCAGCTCACCAAGGCGCAGCGTCAGCCGCGCCATGCGGCCTTGATCGCAACGACATCGATCTTATTTCATACCCGTTGTCGCTTCAAAAAGCGCTCTTGGTTTCGGCACCGCCGGCCGCCAGTGCCTCGGTCAGCATGCGCGGCGTGTTTAGCCAGGAGATGCCCGAGCTGAGCAGAACACAAGCCGCGCTCCTCGCGCGCTGTCCCTATTTTACCCGTGTCGCCCAAGCGTCACATGCGCGTCAGCCAATCCCGATACTCGGTGCCTCCTCCCGAAAAAACCCGCGCAGGTTGCGCAATGAGGATGGGGCGTTCACATGAAACTGAAGACCTTTCTCTTCTCGGTATCCGCGATGTCGCTCGCCGCATCGCTGGGCGTTGTGGCGCCGGCACGCGCCGGACAGGACAATGATCGCGATCACGATGGGAACCGTCATGGGCGCAAGTCGCCGCAGGTGGTGTTGATCTCGCTCGACGGCGCCAAGCCCGACTTCATCCAGAAATTCATCGAGGAGGGCGTGCTGCCGCGCGACGGCGGGCTGGCGCGGCTCAGCCGCCACGGCGCGGTGGCGATGCAGAACGTGACGGCCTCGCCGTCGCTCACCGCGGTGTCGCACATCGCGATCGCGACCGGCTCGACAGCCGTGCACAACGACATCCCGTCGAATACCTTCGAGGCGGTCGTCGCGCCGATCTCGTCGAGCCTGAGCGGCTTTGCGGCGCCGATCGGCGGCTATCAGGAGAGCCCGCTCGGGCCTTCGCCCCAGCCGACCGCATTGCCGCTGTGGGTGCAACTGCGCCAGCAGGGCAAGAAGGTCGCCACCGCGACGTGGCCGGGCGGCGACGGCGCCGACATCTCGATCAACAACACGGTGGTGCAGCCGGCGAGCCCCATCCGCGTCACCAACTACACCGTGCCGTTCGGGGCGTTCGGCGGCATCGGGGCCCAGGGCTTCTCGCTGTCCAAGGGCGATTTCGCGCCCGACCCGACCGTCGCCACCGCGCTTCAGGCGGCCGGCCAGTTCTCGTACAGCCCGGTGCTGGCGACGTCAGCGCCGATCGAGACTTTTTCGTGCGCTTCGGCGGCGACCGCGACCTGCACCAGCGCGGCGACGCTCGACGTCAAATATGCGATCCGGGCGGCCGCGATCGACACCAGCAATGACGGCAAGGTGAACTACGACACCCTGGTGTTCTTCGACGCAACGCGCGGCATCACGTCGGGACCGTTCCACGCACCGTCGACCGGACCGGCCTATGCCAAGCTCGGCGGCGAGAACGCGCCGTTCTTCTTCGAAGGCAGCGGAGCCAAGGTCGGCGCCGCCTACTTCGTCTCGCAGCTCGCGCCCGATCTCTCGATCGTGCGCTTCGCACGCTACGGCGCCAACTACATCCCGCGCAACACGCCGGTTCTGAACGACGTCGACGACATCAACAACAATATCGGCTTCTGGCGTCCGCAGGCCGACTTCCGCATTCCGGAGCGGCTGAGCCCTGGCTTTACCAACTTCCCCGACGTCGAGATCGAAGCGATGTTCGAGGACATGGTGAAGACCTTCGTTCGCTACCAGGCCGATATCGGCGAGCGTGCGATCCTGAACCATCCCGACGCCGATCTGGTGATGGTCTATATCGAGCAACCCGACGGCTCCGAGCATCAGTTCCTGCTCATCGACCCCCGCCAGGGCACCAACCCCAAGGACCCGAACTCGATCGGCGCCAACCAGGATCCGGCCAAGGTCGCGCGTTACGCCTCATATATTCGGTTCGCCTATCAGACGGCCGACAAGGCGGTGAAGAGAATCGCTGAGACGGCGGGCCGCGACAGCAACGTCATCGTGGTGTCGGACCACGGTTTCGCGCCGTTCCACACCTCGGTAAGCATGCTCAATATCCTGCGCAATGCCGGCATCGACACCAGCAAGGTGGGGATCCGCACCTCGGGCCCGGCGGCCAACATCTATGTCAACCTCCAGCAGCGCGAGTCGGGCGGCACCGTTGATCCCGCGACCTACAACGCGCTGGTCGCGCAGATCACCGATGCGGTGAAGAGCGCGGTCGATCCCAACCCGCGATTCAACTACTCGCTTGCGGACGGGCGGATCTTCACGGTGGTGGAGTCGCGGCCGCTGCAATGCGAGGCAGCGACCGGGCAGTGCACCAGCAAGACCATCGGCCAGGATTTCGGTGATGTGTTCGCGCTGATGGCCCCGGGCTACAACTTCGACGGCATCCAGAGCCCCGGCGTCGCGCGCCTCGGCGATGCGCCGTTCAATTCGGCCACGACCACGCTGTCGATGCCGAATTTCAACGGCGCCCATGGCCATGATCCCGAGCTGCCGGTGATGAGCGCAACCTTCATTGCCGCCGGCCCGCAGATCCGCAGCGAGCCAATCCGGCGCATGCACAATGTCGACGTGGCGCCGACCATCATGCAGATCCTGGGCGTGAAGCCGCATCACGTCGACGGCGAGGTGCTGCGCGAAATCCTGCGCTGACAAGCCGGCGCCATCCTTCAGAACAATTCCTGTGGGCGCCGACCGGCGCCCATGGGAGCGTTGTGGAGCTCGGCAATCGTAAGGCTCTCTCCCGCTGGTGCTCTCGCGCCGGCCTTTGATTCAAATCAAGAGCGGTTCGCGCGATCGGATTCTATGTCCTGAGACCCACGAGTCACGGGAGGCCGACCATGCGGTTTTCGGTCCTGGCACTGGTTGCACTGGGCTTGACGCCGGTTTCGGCTCTCGCGGCCGACTGCCGGGTCACCGGCTCGCCATCCAGCTTCGGCGTCGACATGACGGCCTACTTCGCCGTCAGGTCGGAAACGTGCAAATTCCCGATCAGGATACCGGGTATGATGAAGAGCTCGGGCATTTCGCAGAAGCCTGAGCGCGGAGCGCTGAGGCAGCTCAACGTCACGACCTTCACTTACACGGCGCCGCGTGGTTACAAGGGCAGCGACACGTTTGCCATCTACGGTTCGGGAGAGGGTCCGTACGGCTCAGGGAGATCGATCATTACCGTGAACGCAACGATCCAGTAGGCAGGCCATGCTATCCCAGGAGCCCACCGTAATTTGAAAGTCGTCACATCATGCGCATGCTTCATTTGCTGATCCTGGCGGGCGCGACGATGCAGGCGGCCGCACCAGCCGCGGCGCAACGTTACGATCCGCGCTACCCGGTGTGCCTGCAGTCATGGCATGTGCGCAGCCTCACCATCATCGACTGCAGCTATGTTTCGATAGAGCAGTGCCGCGCGACGGCCTCGGGACTTGCGGCCATGTGCCTGGAGAATCCGTATTGGCAGGGACCGCCGGTGCGTGGTTCGCGGCGGCAAGACCGTGGCCACTAATCTTACTGAGTCAGAAATCCACGGACCAAGCTGGGTGAGAATCGCATATTGAAGGAGATTCAACGCGAGATCGAGGATCTGAGATGGGTCGCCGAGGAAAGGGAACCAGCGAGACACGATTTGCGGCGTACGTCGACGGTCTTGTTGGCG